>JAESSU010000074.1 GCA_016763955.1 Phycisphaeraceae bacterium
ACACAGTACCTGCCTTGGCGATTCGCAAACAACAGGTTAACCCAAGCATCCCAGCCCGTGGCACAACACAAAACAACAGGCAACACAAAAAACATGACAACCACAACTAACACAAACTTCACACGTCACACGTCACACGTCACACGGACAAAATTGTAAAACCTAAAGGCTTCGCCTGAAGGCGAGGGTTTTAAACCCATCGTCGTGACAATAAACTGATGCCTAGGAAAATGATGATCCGCAATTCACGTCCCACTGCCCTGACGGGTAATCCTCATGTTCTGTGATACTAATTCTTCTAATGTATGACGCACCGTCATCTGACCCACGTGAAGCAAACCCGCTAGCTGCGTAAGCGTCGGTAGTGACTGACCGGCAACAAGCTCGCCATGCTCAACCCGCAACCGAATCTGCTGATACAGCTGCACCTTACTCCCCCGCTTAAGCAAGGGCGCAATCTCAGCAAGGGTCTGTTGTATGTCCAAGTATCACCTCCTAGTTCTTGCCCCATGCGCGAAGCTGCTCTAATGTGGCTTGCATTTTAGGCTGAGACATCGGTTTGTCATCTGCATAACGCATCAAGCCCCAACTGCCCCACTTAGACCAACCCCCCACTGAACTAAACATCGCCATTAAACCACCGTCAGTATTTTGCCATGCTTTGAAATATTTTTGGTAAATCTGACCCATCCGGGGATGGAGATTCGCCGCGTGAAACAGCTGGGTTAGCTGCTGATTGTTTTGCCCACCGTGGATTCCCACCATGTGCTGACCTGCTTCATAACAAATCAACTCCAACCCCAACTTGTGGGCAAACGCTTTTTGCTTTTGCATACTTTTAACAGCTCTAGGTAGCGATTCGTTTTCCAACCTATCAAGCACGCCTTGTAACCCCAAAGCAACAATCCCATCAGCATCCTTAGCAGAGACATTCATACTCATATAAGGCGCAATCGCCAACGCGTCAGCATGTTTATAAGCATCATTTTGATGAACAATCTGACCGGACACGTATGGGTTAACTGCCTGAGTTGCCAACACGCGCACCAGTGAGTCAACACCGCCAAAGACTTCTTCCCAAATCTTAAATATTTGAATACTGCGGTATCCCGTGTACTTCCATGCTGCTTGCCAAGACTTGTCTGCGAGCCCTAGTTTCTGTCCCATTTTGCCTGCATACTTATTTTGCTCAAACATGCCATTCCAAGTTTCGTTGGAGTATTCGATATATATTTTGAGCTTGGGATCTAAATGTTTTTTAACCGTTATTGCAAACTGTCGAATGTAATTATCATCCGCTTGATGAGGCATGCAAAACCACGGATCAATCGACATCCGGTTCGCAAGATCACAAAGTATTTCCACAGGAATGCCCCGTTGCAAGGTCCATGATGCATCCGTGATTTTAGGACGATCTTCCCATGTCACGATGGATGAATTATTGGTGTTCATCCAGTCCATAAACCGCAAAGATGCAAAGCCCGCCCAACGTTTAAGAAAGTCCGGTCGCCAAGGATTGCTTTGATACTTATTTTCAAACCCAGGCATAATCACTCGGATATTGCGAATGTAATCTAAAGGATCAACCTCTTTAATCTGTAACCATATCCCGCCACGGCGAGCATCAACTTGAATCACAATACGTCCGGGCGTTTGCTCAAGGACTTTTTGTATATTGCTAAAGGTAATCTTTCCTTTGCCTTGATAGAGCACGGTATATTTGCCAGAAGGAAAATGCCCGCCTTTTATCAAGCACAACGGCGTATCCACAGAACACATCGGTTCAAGTCGTTTGACCCACCCATGCTCATCAAGCTCCAATGCCGGACCTTTCCCCCATTTCTGACCGGCCTTGTGGCTGATCCATTGTCGCGAGAAACGAAACACATCCACAAAGGGCTGCTCTTTATTCCAATCTGCTGGCCCCGCCAAATTAATCCCTAGCTTAGGCTCTACGTGTTGCCCCTGCACTACAGTCACAGGAACCAATGCCATCAAAAAAATGGTGACCAACAGCAATTGGCAAAATGATTTCATCTACCGTCCCTTCATAAATGACAACAGCATTATAATCGTGATCTGCCCAAAGCACGTCAAAGCCCCAATAAGATTTTGTCTTTGTGCCAACTTGTGCTTTAAATTAGCAACCAATCAGACAAAATAAAAGCCCAAATCGGGTACACGCCGTCTGTAACAAAGGTTACTCTCAATCCAGTTGGAATCATCGCAATCAAGAATAGACGAGGGCTTTGCAGTTGAGTCAAAAAAAGCAACAGACAGCAATAACTGAACTAGCCAAGACAGATTCAAAAAGGTTCCCGGTGTTGCGATTCGGAATTGAATCCACCAGATGTTATTGAATTTAAGGGGAATTCAATACCTGTTGGCACATTGCTGGAGTTTGACGTAGTTGACGGACTTAAAGGCAAAAAAGCTTTGAATGTTATTATTCAGATTGAATCATAGATCACAATTGATCCCGATAAGAAACTATAAAATCCGGGCCTGCGCTAATCGGTGGTTTTTGGCGAAGACGCCTCTATTCCCCTACTTACTGTCTGCCTCCAAAACACCCTTCCGGGGTTTCTGGGGGGGGCCGGGGGTTTCGGGTATAATTTTTTTATGCAATGGATGATCTACTGGTTCTGGCAGTTGATCCCGGCGAATCCGATTTTGATGCGGATTGTCCAAGGAGGTTCACGACGCGTAAGGCATCTATGGGTGCGCATGGGATATGTCGGCATCATGGTCATGATCGTGCTGTTGGCTCTAGCTTCCGGGGGCGGGATTGGCCAAAACGTTTCGATGACCACGCTCGCTAAAGCAGGTGCACATGTCTTTGCACAAATTGCATATGGACAGGTGATTCTGATCTGCTTGTTATCACCTTTATTTATGGCAGGCGCAATCTCAGCAGAACAACAAGGCAAAACGTTTGACATCATGCTCACGACGCCGCTGTCGAATTTGCAGATTGTGTTTGGATCACTGCTAGGCAGACTTTATTTTGTGCTGGCATTGTTGGCCAGCGGCTTGCCCTTGTTTTCGGTGTTACTGATTTTTGGGGGTGTGCCAATCTCAGCAGTGTTTGTGAGTTTTGCGACGGCTGCACTTTCAGCAATGGTCATGGGCGCGGTGGCGGTGACATTGTCAGTGATGCGCATCGGCGGACGCAAGGCAGTGGTGGGCTTTGTCATTGGCGTGGCAGGGTATCTCATTGCAGGCTACATGATTGACGTGTCGATACTGCGAAACTTCCCGGTTGTCCCGAATGGCACGAACTATTTAACGCCATTGCATCCTTTATTAGTGCTTGAAAGTTATCTAAATCAAGCGAACTATCACGCACCAGCGGCTGAAGACTTGGCAGGGTATTCGAGCTTGACTCGTTTTTATCTGAGTCAGCCTTTTGGGGTGTTTACGATTTTGACCACGCTGCTAAGTTTCTCGCTGCTGACTTTTTGTTCGCTGTGGGTTCGCGTGATTGGTCAGGGTGAGAGTCAGTGGTTTTACAAACTTAAAAAGAAACTGCGTTTTGCGGGGGTAAAGACGGAGCGATCCCGTGCGCCCAGACAGGTCTGGAGCAATCCGATTGCTTGGCGTGAAGCTGCGACACGGGGGAAAGTTGCGACGGGGATTGTGGGCAAGTGGGCGTTTGTGATTATTGGCTGGCTTGCGGGAGCTGTACTTCTTTGGCTTTATCACAGTAAGCGGTTGCCTACCCTTTCGACAGCTGGGGGCGTGGGTTTGCCTTTGCATATTGTTTTTCGCAATATCCTTGTGACCCTGCTGATTTTGGAGTTAGCGGTGATCACGCTCGTTGCGTTGTATATGAGTGCCAGTTGTGTGAGTCGTGAACGTGAGGATCGGACGCTGGATTTGATCTTGAGTACGCCTGTGACACCCAAGCTATATATATGGGGCAAACTCCGGGGACTTGTGAGTTTTTTGAGCATGATGATCACGGTGCCTTTGGCAACTTTGGCGATGGTGAGCTTGTATGCTTGGGTGGGGACTAAAAACCAGTGGCCGCTGGCGGTGGTGAGTTATTCAGCAAGTTCAAAGACTGCAAGTTATCCGCTGATGCTCCCCGAGGCTGCGTTGTTGCTGGGCTTGATGCTTGTGCCGTTTATCGGGTTTTGTGTCATGGTGGGCATGGGCTGGTCTGTGAAGAGCAAAGGCGTGTTAGGTGCGGTGATTGGGGCGGGTGGGATTTTATTTGCGATCTTGATGGTGCTCGGGCTTTGTGGCTACAACGCAGCTGCGAACATCCCGGTGATCGGCCTGATGATTAACAGTTTTAGCCCGGTGACGCATTTACTGGTGGTGATCAATCCTTATGAAACCATTACGGGAATGCTCGATCAACCTGGCCCCGGACGATGGAATTTGATCTTCGGAGCCTGTATCGCTGCGGCTGGGTACAGCATCATGGTTTATATTCTGCTGCTTAATATGGTGCGCAATTTTGATCATACCGTCCGCCAACTCAGCGGCAACGGCTAACATAAACAGACGTACAACCTCCCTTGAAGTACTTTTTAGGCCAATCAATCCACACAATCAGCACAACCCCACCTTCAAGGCATTATAATTCAGGATATCGCTTGCATATGTATTGAACTATGGATCGCTCGCCTTATTCTAAGTAACGTCCAATAGTATTTATTGGGTAAGCAAGAAAAAATTGATCAGCAGCGTCAGGGGAATTTTGCTGATTAAATTTTGCTTAGAACCATTGACAATATAAACCGTGCTTAGGGGAAGTGAGACGCCATGAGAAACCGTATCAACCAAATCGTTTTGATTATTGCAGTCGCGATGATTTTTGCCGCAACACAAGCCAAGGCTGCTGTTATCTTGATTGACGATTTTGCATCAGGTGTCAATCTGAGTACTTTCGGCACGAACAGTGCAGTCGATGACGGTCCTCACGCAGGTGTACTCGGTGGCTACCGTGATACAGCGGTAAATGCACCCCTTGGTGGTTTGAATGTTTTCTACTCACCTGTTGTAGGCAATACGATTGCTTTTGACGCTCTTGCAGGCTCATCAGGTACTTACAGTTCAATCTACGACGGCCCGGGGCTTGGCGGTGATTTAGGTCAGGATCTACTGGGTATCGCTCCGGGTGGTAATTTTTCACTTAGTATTGTTAAGGCCAACGGCAATGGTGCTATACTTGTCACCGTACGCGACGGCAGCGACCGTGTCCACTCGTCGTATAAGAGCTTCACAAACGGTTTTGTAGGCGTGTTAAACTTCAACTATGGAGAGTATCTTGGAACTGGCGTTGACCTGTCAGACGTCAAAAATATCTCTTTGATAGTCGCCAGTGGGGGAGTCGCGAATGACTTTACGATAGGCATCTTCACCGCAACACAAGTGGTGCCTGAACCTGCGTCGCTGTCCCTGCTAGGACTGGGCGCCCTTGTAATGCTGCGTCGCCGCAAGCGTCAACGTGCTGCCTAATCCCGTTCACAAAAAACGATTCATATATACCCGTCGTCAATGAACTTGTCCTGTTGCTTTTGTACGCGACGATTTGTTTTAGGCCTCCAATGCGTTTACAGCGCGGTCAAAATG
>JAESSU010000075.1 GCA_016763955.1 Phycisphaeraceae bacterium
GGCACTTTCCATGCCGTAGAGATATCGTTGGACGAGCCATTGGATATGTTTTGTGGCACGGTCGTACATGTTGGGCACTTCTAGGAAGTCTGCAAGCATGTAGTATCCGTCAAATCGCAGCAAGGGGTTGGCATTAAAGAGGATGGTGGTAAAGGATGCCATGAAGACGATGTTGTAGGCAAGTTGTGCGGTGAGTGATCCGGGGTTGTTGGATTTTTCGTAGAGCCAAATCAGCGCCGCGCCGCCTGCAATGGCAAGCTCGAACATCATGCCCGCTGCATTGACTAGGAAGCGATGCCAGCGACTCGAAAAGCTCCAGCTACTTGTGGCATCGACAAACGGGGCGGGCATCATAATGAGCATCATGATGCCCATCTCCGGGACCGCGCCGCCAAAGCGTTTGCAGATAATCCCATGTCCAAATTCGTGGATCGCTTTGGTGACTAAAAACAGCAGGATCATCCAGCCCCAGTTTGCAGGAGCTAGGACGCTTTCAGCATCATTAAGAAACGAACCGGCATTGGGGATAAATTGCCACAGGCAGTAGAGAATCCATAGTGCCCAGAATGTCAGGCCGATTTTATTGAGGAACGGTTTAAACAGAGGCAAGATCCAAGACAGGAACCGGTCGGGATTGATCATCGGAACGCGTACGAAGAGGATGCTCATCGCCTGCCCGGTCCACTGTTTGACTTTGCGTCGGCTAGCGCGCTCTAGTAGCGGCTGAGCATCCACTGGCAAGTCCACACGCAGGAGATTGGACTGATTGAGTTGGCCCAGAATATGAACCACTTCGTTTTGGGTCGGCGCCATGTCTGCATAGCGATCGGTGGTGAGTCGCCAGGCATCATCGATTGAACGTTTGCTATCAAGCAAGCCGACAAAGTGATGGGCTACAGGATTGAGTCGAAAGAAGTTGTTGCTAATTGGATCATGAACGATATACCACTGTTCGCCACGGAAAAGCTGGCGGGTCATCTGCACGTGTGGCCGGAGTGTCGGTGTCAGGCGACTAACGCGAGACCAGTTTTGGCTGAATGTAGGTCGTTCCATAGTGGGTATCTAATTTAGAGTACGGTTTGTTTATCTAGGGGGATTAGACGAAATATCAAATTCGAAATATCATCTTTACCACCACATCCAGAGCCTGATCATGTCTGCAAGTCGATGCGTTGCGACCCACCAAATTTTGCGTTTGCCCATGTCCACACGGGCAAGACCTTCCATGCCCGGGCGAAGCCAGTTAGCCCGTTGCCAGACGGTGTCATCAGTTCCGGGAATGATTGAGCCTTCGCTGGTTTTTGAATTTTCTGGGGCTTGCCGAGCTTCCGGGGGGGGGCCAGATGATTGGGCTGCACGGTAGAGGATACCTTCGTGGACGACGGTGTCGTTTGCTTCGTAGTGAGCGGTATTGGACCATTTTTTACTCGCAAAGCGGCTGCGAACTTCAAAGACATTTTCACCATTGACGGGGGTCGCTAGGGGGAGGATTTGCCGGACATAAAATTTAAAATCTTGATCTGGCTGTGACCGTGTGGTCAGTGAACCTGTGGGCAGGCCGCCGGTTGTGTGGATGTAGTTTTCAAGGGTGTCGATGTCCTGCTCGGAGATGCGGAGGGTGGGGGTGAGGTTCGTGAGCGGGGCGACTTCGAACATCGCTTTGCCTTTTTCGACGACCCCGCCGACTTTGTCATACCAATCACCGGTGAGAACGACGCCATCGATGGGTGAACGGATGGTGGACTTGTCGATTTGGTATTGCAGCAGATTGATGCGTGCTTGTGTTTGCATGACAGCTGCTTGGGCTTGCTGTGCTTCTGCAATTTTAGCTTCGGCACGTGCTTTTTGTCGTTGCAGTGAGTACATGTGCAACTGGCTGACGGCTTCACCTAATTGGAGTTTTAGTTCCGTGGTATTGAGAATCGCCAGTACATCGCCAGCTACTACTTGTGCGCCAGGTCGGACGCGCACTTGTCCAAGGTCGCCTTCATACGGTGCGGGGATAATGCGTTTGGACTGAGCATCCATCGTAAAGTCTGCGGAGATTTTGTAAGACATGGAGCCGACGAAGACATAGATCAGCACGGCCATGACCAAAATACTTAGCAGTTTCCACCCCACGTGTTTTGGACCCACCGCATAAGAGGCAAGCCATTTGACGCTATTCCATGCATGACCGACAAGCCAGCGATCTGATTCGTAGCGGTCGGCTAGTTGTGGGGCTACGACATCTGCAATGAGTTGCAATTGTGTGATGAGTAATCCGTCAAAGGGTTCTTCTTCACGTTCAAGGGTCACCACGCCTACCCATTCGTCTCGCAAGCGCAAGGGGATGGAGGTGATGTGGCTGCCTTTGTTATTGGCAAGTAGTTTTTTGTGTGAGTAAACGACCGCTTCAGCGAGCATGGGCTCTGCGTTTTGTGGAATCGGATAGGCTACGGGCTGTTGTTGATCGAGGCATTCGCCCATAGCAACTTCCATGAGTCTGATGTATTCACTGTGACGTTTGAGTTCTTCGGTGTCGCTCATGGCCATCACGTTAATGCCTCGGCCTTTGATCCAGCCGAGTGTGACGCGTGAGCAGTTAAGTTGGCGTGCCAGTTCGTTGACAAGGTTTAGTCCTGCGCCGATGAAGCCTTCTGCTTCTTGGGTGGTTCCTAATAAGGCCACCGCATTGCGGACGGTTTGCGCTTCTTGGTTTGCTTGTCTAGCTGATTCACGTTGGACAAAAACTTCGTAAAGTCCAGCAGCGAGTTCTCGCATGGGTGATGTTGTAGCGATGAGATTTGGGTCTTGGCAATCTGCGACAGCGGTGATCACGCCCGCGACTTTGCCAGAGGCACGTAAGACGGTCACAAAGACGTGAGCGCCGATGTTTGCTTCGCCTTCTTGACCTTCAGGAGAGACTTTAAGGACGTGGCTGGTCTGTCTTTCAAACCCGCTTTGTGCGCTTTGTCCTAGCAAGTCACGGATAGCTGTGGCGATTTGATCACCGTCAAGTTGGTTGGGCCAACTGTTGAGAATCAGCGGCTTGTCATCAGGCCCTTTGACCCAGAACGCGCCATACTCAGCAGTGACAATTTTGCACTGGAGATTGTGCATCTCCTGGTGAAAGGTTGGCAGGTCCGTCGCAGAGTTGACCTTTTCAATCAGCCCGCCCCAACCTTGAGCTGATGGTTTATTCGTTTGTTGTGCAGGTATCTGTGTCATATTTTATCAATGAGAGTGAGTAGAATCAGGGGCAGTAAAATGGACAACAACCTGACCCCCAGCAGGGAGATTGTCGTCGTTGGAAAATTCCACTCGGACCAAACGTGTATTGCTTGCTGAGTCTGCAACGTGGGCCAAGTGGACGATCTTTCCTAAGACGGGCTTACTGAGTTTGGAATCCATGCGAAGTTCGATCCACGCAGGGTCATCCACTTTAAGTTTCATCGTCTGGATCAATGTCACCGGCACATCAACGCGCAGAGGATTGGTCACGACTAACTCAACCATGGGTTGGAGATTTTCCACCACTTCACCGACATCAACTAGAATCTGTTCGATCACACCATTAAGAGGTGCTCGCAGGGTATAGCTGTCATGTCTAGCTTCGGTGATCTGCAATTGACGTTTGGCTTCTTCTTGTTCACGCTGGGCTTTTTGCACTGCGAGCCTTTGTACAATTGTGGTTAACTCTGCTTTTTTAAGTTCAAAGGCGTTGGCTGCATGTTTGGCAATCAGTTCACGGGTGCGTTTTTCTTCAATCTCTGCTAGTTCCAGTGATGCTTTGGCTTGTTCAATTTCCACCATGCTTTGGGTACGGAATTTCCAAATCTCGATTTGTGCTAAACCTTCCTTGTCTTCAAGTTCGATAAGCAGGTCACCTTTTTTGACTTGGTCGCCGGGGTTGACGTGACGCACGAGGACTTTGCCTTGGACGGTAAAGCCTAGACGCAAATTGTGACGGGCTTTGGTGACCGCTTCAATCTGCCCTAAGCAGGTGCTGGTTAAAAGACAACACAAGCACATGGTCAAAAGGAATCGTTTCAAATCAGTTCATCTCCGTTTGTATTCCCCCCGGAATTTTCCCCGAAAGTGTTCGGGAATCTCTGCCAGCCTATGGGTGGCTGATTGGTTGTAGGGCTGTTTATTGTAACGAAAATTGCTTCGTAGTGATATTGTTTCCATTCAGAGAGCACAATAGGGCCTTTGACGTTTTGGCGGTAAAAATGGATTTTAGTTTTTCGAAGACCTCAATAAGGGATACTTGCTAAACTATGCGGTTCTCAAGTGGGTGTGTCTGGGTCGGAGTCCGTAAAAGGCATTTAATTCGTTAACGCCCCTTGTGATAGAAAAACAGTGTTTGCCGTTTAGTGATAAGAATTTGCTTTATGATTCAAAAACCCATTGAAGTTGATCAAAAAATTTGCGGCACCGTGTATCTGCCCCAAGCATCGGGTCGTTATCCGACCGTGCTATTGTTACACGGTTTTAGCGGTAGTCGCATGGAAAACGGCTTTTTCTTCGTGAAGTTAGGCCGTGCGTTAGCGGCGCAGGGCATTGCAGCAGTCACCTTTGACTTCCGTCATTCCGGTGAGTCAGAAGGTAGCTTTGATCAGATGCTCATCACAGGTGAATTGCAAGATACGATGCGTATGACGCAGTGGATGCGAACGCAATCTTTTTGTGATCGTACGTGTATGGGGTTGTTGGGCTTTTCGCTGGGGGGGTTACTGACTGCTACCGCGATGGCACGAACGGATGTCTATAAAGCAGCGGTGATGTTGGCACCCACGACAGTGGATAATATTTTGCGAATTACGCGTCGTGAAGAGGGGACCCGTCCGGCGGTCGCTTCTGCATATTTGCATGCAGATTTTGCCCGCGATGCTTTGACATTGAATCCGGTGTCTGATGTGATTAAAAACCCACGTCCGACATTGCTCGTCCAAGGGACTGATGATAAAGCGGTCCCGCCTCGCATTTCCCAAGCTTTTGTCGATGCGATGAATCGTGTGGGCATGGCTTTGGATCATGTTTTGATTGACGGGGCGGATCATAGTTTTAGCAAGCCTGATCATCGGCAGCGGGTGATCGAATTAGTTGTTGATTGGATAAGTAAGACGCTTAAAGCATGAGATCACCTACCCGCCAAATTATCATTTCTGGAGTCGGACTTATTAGCCCATTAGGATATGGGGCATGGGAGACTTTTAGCAATTTGCTAGCAGGTCGGACTTTGCCTGATCGTGCTAGTGAGTTGCCGGTGGACCTTGCTCCTTTGGAGCTGGCGCGTGTGGTGGGGAGCATTGGTATCTGTCATGGCAGTAGCAGTGACCCGGCTGTTGAACTTGCTGAACGTGCGATTCGTGAGGCTTGCATGCAGGCGGATATTTCGCCAGTGGGCATGGAAGTGATCAGCGGTTTAAGCAAAGGCGCGGTTTGTAAATTGCCCAAAGAACCTTTGGCTGTGGTGCTTGGGCCTCACGGTTACTGGGCATCGGAACTTTCGCGCAGGCTTGGGTTAGGTCAGGTGATCAATATTGTTGCCGCATGCGCTTCAGGACTTTATGCCTTGCATCACGCTCGTGAGCGATTGCTTTCTGGCAAAGCCAAACGGATTCTAGTCGTCACGGCTGAGGCAGCATTATTACCGCATTTTATTGCTAGTTCACAGCGGTTAGGTATTCTTGCGAATCTCACTTTGGAAGGTTATGTGGGCAGGCCTTTGGATCAAAATCGCGAGGGTTTTATGCTCTCACAAATTGGGGCTGCGGTGGTACTCGAAGCTGTTGATACCCCGCAAGCTGGGCAGTGGGAATTATGTGACACAGCGGTTGCTTGTGAAGCGCATGACATTATTCGCCCTGCGCCAGGTATGCCCGGGTTGTCTCATATTGCAAACAAGCTCATGGGTTCACGTTCGATTGATCTATTGCATCCTCATGCGACAGGCACCCGTGATCAGGACGCTGCTGAGCTTGCGGTGTACCGCGCGTTTGCAGCAGACGCTGATGTCTATGCCAACAAGGGTGCTTTGGGCCATACCCTTGGTTCCGCAGGTTTAGTGTCGTTGGTGATTGCCTGTTTGTGTGCCCAAGCCCGACGTCGGCCACCGATGCCTTGGCTGTCATCACCGATTGAAGACGCGATTTGCTCATCGCTAAAACAAGGTGATTACAAGTCTCACGCGATCTTTGCAACCGGGTTTGGCGGACATGTTGCAGGCGCTGTGATGCAACGCATCTAACGAAATTAGGTGAGTTTCAGCAGAACCACCAGCACGTCATACACCGCATGAGTCCCTGCAACAATACCAAAGCCACGCACGACATAGATGCCCGCGAAATAGACTCCGGCCCCCGTGTAGAACAAGCACTTGTTCCAGTCAAAGGGGTTGTTCTCAGAAAAATGGTACATCGCAAAAAGCACCGCTGAAGTGAAGATGATAATTAAATTCGCAGGTTTCTCCGGCAGATTCAAGCCATCCACTAACACCATGTGCAAAATCGCGATGATGATCAGTCGAAAGAGCAGCTCTTCATAAATCCCCGCGCCGAGTGAGTGAACCAACTGCTCCGTCCAGTGAACTTGTGCAAATTCTGGAGACTGTAATGCCATCGCCAGATGAGCCTTGGAAAGAACCATCGCAAACACGAATAGTGGCAACGCCAAAGCTAAACATTCCGTGGACATCCACACACAAGTTGATGTGCGAATTTTCCAAGGATCCTTTTGAAGAATGTGCTGCGTAAACAAAACCACCACCACCAGTAACCCCGGCAGGTAGTAGCCTGTGATATCAAACAACTCAAAAAAGTCCCGCAGAAGTGACCGCGCATAAATGTACCGTGGCACCCCCGTCGTCGAAGCAGAGGCGTAGTACCACATGCCCAATTCATAAGCGAGCAATATCGGCAGCAAAAACACCAGCGACTGCAAAGGCTTTTTGGATGACAGCCAATAATACCCCGCTGGCAGGCGAGGCGGCGGAGCTGATTTGGATGAAATGGTTTTATGGGCCATACGCTTTGATTCGATCTGATTTAAGGCATTTTTAAGGCAATTTTTTTACCGCAGAGAACACAGAGTTTTAAGGCAGAGCAAAGCAGATGGTTTTTTTGATTGAGTGATGTAATTAGCCGCAAGACAAAAATCATTTTTCTCTGTTGGATATCTCCGCGCTCTTTGCGTCTTGGCGGTTAAAAGTTGTTTGATGAAATCTTAAATGGAGATGACGGCGTGGATGTCGCCAAAGCGTTTGGTCTTTTCACGGCCTGGTAGGAACGTGAGTTCCAAGAGAACAGTAATGCCAACGATCTCTCCGCCGAGCCCGTCAACGAGCTGACAACATGCGTCCAGTGTCCCGCCCGTGGCAAGCAGGTCGTCAACCATCAGAATTCTCTGGCCGGGTTTGATGGCATCTGCGTGGATTTCTAGTGTGTCCGTGCCATATTCCAACTCGTATTCCATGCAACGTACTTCACGTGGGAGTTTGTTGGGCTTACGAATCGGAATGAAACCTGTACTAAGCGACTGCGCAATAGCGGTGCCAAAAATAAAGCCCCGGCTCTCTGCGCCGACGACGGCATCAATGCCCATCCCACGAAACGGATTGGCCATCTGCTCTACAGCCATCGCAAGGCCTGCGGGATTGGCAAGCAAGGGGGTAATGTCTTTATAAACAATGCCCGGCTTAGGATAATCAGGCACGTCCATAATCAATGATTCGAGATTCACCATGTGTGTACTTTCTTGATGGCGGTTAAGTGAGTTAATGATCTTATGTTTTACCATGTTTTGACCTTTAACGCGCAGAGCGAAGTGATTTTTGGAGATTCGAGAATCTGAAACTTTAGGCAGCGTTCTCAATCATGCTAGCCAGATGACGGTTGCGACTAAATGCAGCATGGATTGGTAGTTTCTAGCCAGCCTTTCGTAGCGTGTGGCGATGCGACGGTAGCTTTTAAGCTTCTGAAATAAGCGTTCTACC
>JAESSU010000076.1 GCA_016763955.1 Phycisphaeraceae bacterium
CATTGGTGGGCGCAACGTGTAGCACCACGGCATTGGGGGTCGTTAGCGGTGTTCATATTTTTCGCGTGCATGATGTCCAAGCAAATTGGCAGGCCTTGCAGGTTTCTTTAAACGTGCTGCGCTGTCGGAAGTGATTTTTTTGAAATAGCAGCCAACTAAGTGAACAGGATGGGATAGATTTTCAGGATCGTTACTTTGACGGCCCCGCAGAATCGCCAACTCATCTGCGGGCTTGTGCTGAGAATGTTTGCGAAATCAATTTTCTATATTACTTGCGACCCAACTTGCGTGAGAACTTGCAGGGGAAACTTCCGGGGGGGGATGCGGCACAATGCCACAGAACTTGTTTCACTTGCCAGGGGGTGGTCTGATATTCTATGTTGGCTAATGTAGGCTAATGTTGGCCATATGAATTGATTGAGGGATACACGAGATGGATTTTCCACTTTTCCACCTAGACTTCATGGGCAATCGGATGCTCATCGCAGTGGTTGCTATTATTCACGTGATGATCAATCATCCGATGGCTGTGGGCATGATGCCCTTGATCACGCTGATGGAATACTTCGGTTATAAGACCGGCGACCAGCGGTGGGACAAACTCGCTCACAAAATTCTTTTCGTATGCTTTATCGTCACCACAACCGCAGGCGCACTCACCGGCGTAGGGATATGGCTTTCCATATCACTGGTTAATCCCTATGCCATCGGGTCACTGATCCGTATCTTTTTTTGGGGATGGTTCACCGAGTGGATTGTCTTTGTCTTAGAAGTCTGCCTGATCATGGCATACTATTTATTATGGGAAAAAATGCGTGCCCGACCCCAGAAGTTAAACCACATTCGCATTGGTGTGGCACTGTCGATTTCAAGCTGGCTAACGATGGGGGTCATCGTGGCTATTCTTGGTTTTATGATGGACCCCGGTGATTGGACAACGCCCGGTAAGTCAGGCTTAATCACCGGCATGCTCAATCCACTTTACCTGCCCCAACTTGCCTTTCGTACACCGATAGCCATGGTGGGAGCAGGATTGTTTGCATGGTTCTTACTACCGTTTTATGTCAAACATGATATTGCGTTTCGACTCAAAGCCATCCGCTTTATTTCTATCTGGTGTCTATGTTGGCTACCACTACTGTTTGTCGGAGCCCTGTGGTATCACGACCGTATCCCAACGATGATGCAGGGGAATATGGATGTCGCTATTGCAACACAGCAATGGGCTGGCAAGTCGCAAAGCCTGCTATGGATCACATGGGTTAGCGCTGGGGTCGTCGTGGTGACGGTCACTGCGGGCTTGCTTAAACCTAAGCTCATCCCGCGTGTTGCATTGCTCATTCCGTTTATTTTGATCATTGCGTTATTGGGCCAATTTGAACGTGTCCGAGAGTTTATTCGTAAGCCGTATGTCATTGGTAACTATATGTATGCCAACGGCATTCGTGTCAAGGATTACCCGCTCTTGCAAAAAGAAGGCATACTTAAATATGCGACCTATGTTCATGTTCGTGAGGTGACTGAGGAAAATAAAATCATTGCTGGCGAAGATGTTTTTGGCATTGCTTGTACGCGATGTCATACCACGCAAGGTGTTAATAGCGTGGTGACTAAGTTCGATAATCTCTATGGTATCAACACACAATGGGACTCCACTGCCATGGCTGCCTTTATCAAAGGGATGCATAATATTCGACCGTTTATGCCCCCATTCCCCGGTAACGATAAAGAGCTTGATGCGTTAGTTGCCTATATTCAACATCTCAAAGCCACCGGCCAAACTTTATCAGGCATGCAGTCCACCGGTGTGGTCATCGCACCCCCAATGCCCTCGAACAACCGCATCCCATTGTCCGCAAGCCCAGCAGCTGTGACCGATGTGATCCCGCAATAGAGATGTGGGTTATTTTTTAACACCAGGCACAAAGGCCACAAAGCCCCGAAAGTTTTTTTAAGACATTTTTTATCACAGAGAACACATAGAACTCAGAGATTTAAATCAGAGAAAAACAATTGTTCTAATGTCATTCTTTGTGTCTTTTGTGATCTTCGTGCCTTGGTGTTAAAAAATAAACAGTAGATAAAACAAAACAAATCGCCTCAAGGAACCCGTATCAATGACAACTTCACTTTTCAATCTACTCGCGTTAGCACAAGCTCAAACACCCGTGCCTCATGACATCCCATTGCCCTTGCCTGCTGACCGTGGGCTGCTCGTTGGGGTGCTTATTGTGATGTTTTTGGTTCACCTTCTGTTTGTGAATCTGATGCTTGGCGGCACGTTGCTGACAGCTTTTTTTCAAGGCCGTAGTATCTTTACAGGCTCAAAAGATGATGACCGACTTGCCTATGAAATTGCCAAGACCATCACCGTCAGTAAATCATTAGCCGTGGTCATGGCCGTTGCGCCACTACTTGCAATTAATGTTATTTATACAGTCTACTTCTATACCGCCAACGCACTGACGGGTTATGTATGGATTAGTATTGTCCCTGCAATCATCATTGCGTTTCTTTTATTGTATCTTCATAAGTACACATGGCATTACGATTTTATGCAGCGTCATCGGAAACTGCATCTATCTATTCTCTTGATCGCTTTGGCGATTTTACTTTTTATACCGTTTGTCTTTTTGACCAATATTAACCTGATGCTATTCCCGGACAAATGGGCACAGGTTAAAGGCTTTTTCTCAGCGATGTTTATTAACTCCAATGTCCTGCCTCGGTTTCTACATTTCTTTATGGCATCGCTGATAAACACCGGTTTGTTTATGGTTTGGTATGTTGGTCGCCCTAGTATGGATGTGGCCAACAAGTTTACTCAGGTCACCACTGCGGATCTTAAACGGCGGTTTTACCGTTTAGCAACAGTCAGTACGTTGTTTCAGTTTATTGTGGGGCCGTTGGTTCTTTTTACGCTGCCTAGTGTGGGTCTTAGTATGGGACTTTATGTGACCATTGGCGTGGGCGTGTTGTTTGCATTGCTTGCTTTGATGCTTCTTAGTAAAGAGATCAATGCTGAAGATGCAGTCATCGGTTCATATTTTAAACCGATTATCCTCCTATTAAGTGTCACCGTGTTATGTATGGGTACGGGCAGACATATGTTCCGTGAAAAAGCGCTGGTGGGGCATAGTTATGACATGCGGAAAAAAACCGCTGCGTATGTTGTGGCTAGAGATGCAGCCTATGAACTATGGCTCTTAGAACAAGAAGCAGGGGGGGGGGGGCTTGATGGAAAATCTTTGTTTACGGCTGCATGTGCAACCTGTCACGCATTGGACAAAATACTTGCAGCCCCAGCATTGATAGAGGTCGGCGAGCTTTACAAAGACAATCCGCAAGGTATCGTCGATTGGGCTAAAAAGCCCGGCCGCAAACGTCTCGAATTTGCCCCAATGCCCACCATGGCACACATTGGCGAGGAAAGACTCACAGCTATCGCTAGGTATATTATTGAGGCAACAGGTCATGCAAAGCCCCAATCACCCACACAAGATGTTGAGACAAAAGTAATCAACTCTCAGTGATGATTTTTTAAACTTTCGACATGAATTTCAGAATCCAAGCCCGCAGATGAGGCTTTGCGATTCTGCAGGCCGTCCCACGGGTTTTACACCAACCCATTTCACACTAAACCATCCCGCGCAAAAGCATCCCACGATTCGCAGAGCCTCATCATTGGGCTTGGTAAATTCACGATTTAATTTTAGGTTTTATAGTAGTGCCGTGGGATCCACATCCACTGCCATGCGTGCATCGGAAATGAGCAGGCGTTCATTGCGCAACATCGTCATGAGCTTTTGCAAAGTTCCCGCATCGGGGGCAACCATTTCGATTTGATGTCGGTGAAAATCTGCAATGCGAGCAATCGGACAAGGCATCGGCCCTCGGAGACGAACGAGGTTGCCAAGCTGCTGATTAAAGCGTGTTAAATCCTGTGAGAGTTTTTTGCAAAGCAGAAAGCTTTTTTCATGGTCGATATCCCGAACCACAACACGAGCCATGCGGGTGTAAGGCGGCAAGCCCACTTGTTGACGCATCTCTAGTTCACGTTGAGCAAAGGTGACAAAATCATGTTTGGCTGCAAGGTTAATCGTCGGATCATTAATCGAAAAAGTTTGGACGATCACAATCCCCGGCTTACTGCTACGTCCTGCTCGCCCTGCAACTTGAGCGATGAGCTGGAAAGTACGTTCAGCTGCGCGGAAGTCGGGCATATGTAGTGATGTATCACCACTGATCACGCCGACTAATCTCACGTTGGGAAAATCAAGTCCTTTGGCAATCATCTGTGTGCCAAGGAGCAGGTCAAGTTTGCCCTCTGCGAAATCGCTAAGTATTCGTTTATAGTCTTCACGCTGACGCATGGTGTCCCCATCCATGCGGGCAAAAGTCAGGTGCGGGAATTTTCTCTCAAGTTCTTCTTCAACACGCTGCGTGCCGAGTCCAAAAAGTGTGACCTTCATACGACATTGCGGGCATAACGGCGGGAGCAACTGCTCAGTCAAACAATGATGGCAACGGATATAACCTCCAGAAGCTCCGGGTGTCGTTTGTTTGTGATAGACCATGGTCGCGTCGCAGTGTTCGCAGTTTTGCATCCAGCCGCAGTTTTGATCCGGGCATGCGACATAGTTTGCATAACCGCGACGGTTTAGTAGCAACATGGTCTGGCCGTTTTGTTGTTTGACGTAGTTGATTTGTTCTTCAAGCTTACGGCTAAGCAGATGCACACCTTTACGCTGATTGTGTTTGCGTTCTTCGACCATGTCCACAAGCTGAACGTGGGGAAGCTTAAATCCCATGACGCGATCGGGGAGTTTTAGGAGGTCATAGGTTTTGCGGACGGTGGCATTGTGATAGCTTTCTAGACTTGGTGTCGCAGAGCCAAGGATCACTTGCGCACCGAGTTGATGACCGCGTTTCACAGCGACATCACGCGCGTGGTAGCGGGGGAGCTGATCTTGTTTATAGCTTGAGTCATGTTCTTCATCGACGATGATGATGCCCACTTGGGGTAAGGGGGCAAAGATGGCTGAACGGGCGCCGATGACGATTTGTGCTTCACCTGCTGCGATACGTCGCCACTGTTCATGTCGCTGGGCTGAGGTGAGTGCAGAGTGCATGACTGCGACACTATCAAACCGTGCAGTAAATCGTGAGACGGTTTGTGGTGTGAGCGCAATTTCGGGCACTAGGACAATTGCGCTGCTGTTAGGTTGGCGGTTAAAAACATGCTCAATCATTTGTAAGTAGACTTCGGTTTTACCGCTGCCGGTGACGCCATGAAGCAGGTGAACACCAAAGCCCCCGTCATCAACTTTGGCTGCGAGTTTGTCTACCGCTTTTTGTTGGGATTCGTTGAGCGTTAGGTTTGTGGTCTTAGGTTGATTGGCGTGGGCATCCTCGACGGGTTTGTGGGCGCGGATGATGGTTTGTGTGTTGGATTTGAGTAAGCCTTTGGCGATGAGTTGTTTGATTGGGCTGATGGATTTTGCGCCCGCAAGCTTGGCAAGCTCCTTGATTTGAATTTGTGCGTCGCCTTGCTCGGTGAGTTTCTCTAACTGGGCTAACGCCGTTTTTTGGAGCTTGGAAAGCTTGACGGTTTTGCGGTCGATCTCTGGATTTGTGGGGGCTAGGGTGACGAATGTTTGGACACTTGCGCCGATACCATGTTTGACTGCTGCAGGGAGCATGGTGCTAAAGACCATGCCAATGGGACAGCAGTAATAGCTACTTAGCCAGCGAGCCATTTCGATGAGGTCCGCAGGTAAGTGAATGCCCGCAGGGTCTTTTTGGGTAATCGATTTGAGTTTGCTTTTAGGCAGTGTCGTCGTGGGATCGATCTGCACGACAAATCCGCTGACTGCTCGGTTGCCTCGTCCAAGTGGGACGCGTACGCGGTCTCCGACTTTTAGGTCTTTAAGTGATTCAGGAATGCCGTAGGTTAAGCCGCTAGCGGTCACATCCACACCTTGCTCAGGAGCAACTTGAGCATAGGCAACAATAACCGGGGGCGTGACAAACAGGTCGGACATGCGAACAGTTTAGCATAGGAAGTTGACCTTCGGTCAAAGTCGGACTGACACAGTCCGGCTCGCCAAGACAGGGCGAAGCACACAGGGATCCTGTCTTTAACTTCCGGGGGGGGTGGGGCTGATAAACTTTGGTTTTTCTGGTACATTCACAGCCTATGTCCAATACTGCTAAGGAACCGAAAATCACGCCTGCCATGAGGCAGTTTCACGATTTTAAGGAAAAGTTTCCTGATTGTGTGTTGTTCTTTCGCATGGGCGATTTTTATGAGATGCTTCATCAGGATGCGATCCTGGCTAACAAGGTCTTAGGCGTTACTTTGACTCAACGGACCAAAGGTGTGCCCATGGCTGGGGTTCCTTATCATGCGGTTGAAAGCTATATGAATCGCATGGTTCGAGCGGGCTACCGCGTGGCTTATTGTGACCAAGTAGAAGACGCATCCAAAGCCAAAGGCGTGGTCAAACGTGATGTCACACGCATTATCACCCCCGGAACTTTGACGGATGAAAATTTATTAGAAGACGGCCAGGTCAATCCGCTAGCTGCGATTCAAATTCATAAAGACCAACGGGCAAGTTGCGCTTGGGTTGAGTTAAGTACAGGCATTTTTCATCTTGCCACGTTCGAGTTACACGAACTTGCTGATGAGTTAGCCCGTATTGCTCCCTCTGAATTGCTGTATGAACAAAAGCGCAACGAAGTTGAGGTCCCCGCACTGTTAGAGAAGCTTAAGCAATCGCTAGGCTGCACTCTCACCGCAAGACCGGGTTGGGAATTTCGACATGATGATGCGCGTGAAATGCTTCACCGCCAATATGATGTGCGAACACTTGAAGGGTTTGGATTCCCCGATAAAGACATCGCCATTGGCGTGGCGGGCGGGGTGCTTGCGTACCTGCTCGAAACACAGCGAACCGATGCAACTCGGCTAGAAGTATCCACTGCAACGCCAGGGAAAATCAGGCATCTTTTGCCTCCGGTTCGCTTTGAGCGCAAGCGATATTTGACGGTCGATCAGGTTTCCTTACGGTCATTAGAAGTTGAGCGCACGATTCGCTCAGAGTCCACAAGCCATTGTCTTGTTGCAGTGATGCAAAGTTGCGTGACTGCGATGGGCAAACGTCAATTAAGACACTGGCTTTGTTATCCGCTTTGTGACAAGGCTGCAATCTGGCAACGGCAAGAACTTGTCCAAGTGCTCGTCGATGACAGCCGCTTCCTAGATCAGTTGCGTGAAGCATTAGATCAGATTCAAGATATCCAACGCATCACCGGCCGGATCGCTGTGGGCCGTGCGACCCCACGAGATTTAGTGGGACTTGGGCATAGTGCCTCGCAAATTTTGAAGTTGTCACAATTGCTTGACCAACGGCCTTCGGTCAAAACATATCATCAGCAGCTTGGAGAAATTCACGACGCATTAGCGACACTAGGCAAACTCATTACACAGACTTGCGTAGACGCGCCGCCTGCGCACTTGCGAAATGGCGGGCTTATTTGTGATGGCATCGATGAGCTACTTGATGAATGCCGTAGTCTCAAATCAGACTCTAAAGCATGGCTCGCAAACTACCAAAAACAACTCATCCAAGAGACGGGCATCCCCTCATTAAAAGTTGGTTACAACCGGGTCCATGG
>JAESSU010000077.1 GCA_016763955.1 Phycisphaeraceae bacterium
AGCTTTCCCCTGAGAAGTCGGGCGTTAATCTTGAAGTTACTGCGCAGACATTTCATGAACGGTACACCCCCCGCCCTCCTGCACCGGGATTGAATTTGTTGGAGGTGCTTAACTGGACTCCTGAATCACGCCAGCAAGCCTTCATGGGTTCCGCCCTTAGCGGATGAAGCTGGAGATGGTTAAACGCAACGCATTGATCGCAGCAGGTAATCATCTTGCTCAACAACAAGACCACAACCTGCGTGAGCGTATTGACGAAATAGCGCAAGACGAATCTGAATCAGAGATGGTTCGCAACACAGCCAAAGTGGTGATGTCACGATTGGATGAGAGGTAGCGTATTTTGCATAAAAAAAAGCCGCGGGAAACCAAAGGATTCCTGCGGGCAATGGATCATTGAAAACGAAAAGTCATTTTGCAACAAACTCTAGAAGCTGACGCTTGATCACTTCTGACTCGATTCATCTGCTTTAAGATGCTTATCCAGAAAAGCTTTGATGTCTTGACCAACCTGCGGTGTTGCGAACGCACGGCCGCCATGTTTTGCATCTTTGAGTAGATGTAATATCGATTCAACGCCTAACTTTTTATACATTGCATCCAAAGTGATACTCTGCTGCGGGACGACAACGGGGTCCAAATCGCCATGGAAAATGATCACCGGCGGATCGTGAGCATCTAAATAACTCACGGGGCTCGCATCCTTGCCGAATGCTTCGACAATGTTCATTTTCCGGCCACGTGCAGTGGCTTGTCCCAATGCATAAAGATCTGATGGGCCATAAAAATCCACAATCGCATCAACACGCGAATTTTGATCCAGATGGTCCCCGACTTTGCCTTGCAAAGCAGGCACATCACTGGCAACACCCACAAGCAATGCAAGATGCCCGCCTGCTGAGCCTCCGCCGACACCCACTTTTTTGATGCTATAACCATACACCGGAGCCTTGGCTTTGAGCCAGCGAATCGCAGCATTACAGTCATGGATGTGATTAGGATGATTCTGTAAACCACCAAGTCGATAATCGATACTCGCCACTGCGTATCCCAAAGACGCTAGATTCATAATCTGCGGTTGAAACATGGCCTTGCTACCATTGCGCCAACCCCCGCCATGAATCCAGACAAACAGAAGTTCGTTGCCAGTCATTTTCTTGGGTAGATACAAGTCGAGTTTGAGTTGCACCCCATCTTCGACCGTGGCATACACCAGATCACGTTGGACCAAGACCCCCTCAGGCAAGCGACGGTTACGCTGCGGCTTCGCATGTAACTCAGAACAAACAAAAGCCATCAATAAGAGAACTATAAAAAGACGAATCACCATAGGAAACTCCAATCGTTTGAAGTTTAACGCGTGGAGCTTTGAATTTATTGCCAGACGATTATTTTATAATGTTCAATGACCAGTCATATTCAAGAAACACATGATCAATCCCACGCGCTGGCAGCGTTTTGTACTTGCGGACATAAGACTGAATTTTATCTTTTCCCCCAAAATCATCTGCATACCAGTTGAAAATTTGTGACAGATACAGCTTGTGATTTTTAAGGTCCAAGCGATTACGAGAGGGTTCCTTGTTAAGCCAATGTGCCATCTTCTTTTCAAGCACCGCATCAACTGTTGCAGCGTTATACGCTTTATTTAAAAGCGGCGGACATGAAACCGCACCACAAACCAAAGCCACATGAATGCGGGGGTCTTTGAAGGTTGGGCGAATGATTTTATTCTCAAGATCATTGAGTGAAACAGCCCCAGACTCGAGCTTAACGAGCTTGTCTTTAAAAATCTTAAAACCATCAGCAGCCGGTGAGTAACTAGGCTTGTACCGCTGCGTGACGGCATGGATCATGGTCGCATTGTAGAGATTGATGTAGTAAGCCAACTTTTGATTTCGTGTTAGGCGTTCAACTTTTACCATGGACAGTTGTTTTAAATATGCCCCCAACGCAAATCTGTCATGCTTGATAATGCCCAAGTAATCCACACGTTGATGATGGACATATTTTTGCAATAAATGATTGAACACCGAGTGATTGACTGTCGGCTGACTTGTTGCAGGTTGAGTCGTCGGCTGAGTTGCAGACTGAGCATAAAGACTACTAGTGACCGCTAAAAGTACAATTAGTGATAGGATTCGTTTCATCGTTTTTCCAATGGGTAATAGTGACACTGGTTTAACCCAGCAAGTTGTCTAACTATTCCATCGACCGCAAAGCAAAGCGTCGCGGATCACCTAGCCGCTGAGCGAGTTGTGATTCTGTGAGCTTGCCCTGCTTAAGAACCCATTGCACTTCACTGGCTAAGGTCACATCAAAAATGCCCGGATCATCTGCTGCGATGAGCAGGTTCACATCACTTGCAAGAAAACGATGCACCGGATGATCCGCAGGCAAAGGCACGCCGCCGATGCGCAAATTAGATGTCGGGCAGGTTTCAATAACGGTTCCCATTTGCGTTAGCTCACCGAGTACATAATTTTGTCGTTTAGTCACATCCATTAAACGATGTTCGTCATAGGTTCTTGTCACAGGGATATCAGTTGGCTGTTTTGCAAGTGCTTGACGTTCAGATAAAAGTGCTGCCTCATCCACAAACACACCTGCATCGCGCAACCCCTGTGCATGTTCAAGGTCATAGGCAATCTGATCCAACCGTTCACTTAACGGTTCAGCGACATGGCATCATCACGCCTCGCAATCGCAATCTCCGGGGGCATACCCAAAGCAATCGCATGTCCCAAGCGTTTTGCACCCATAATCGCTGCTTGATGACACCAACGAATCGCGCTTTCTAATGACTTATCAAAAAAGCTTTCACCAACGTGATACACCACCGCCAAACCATGCTTTGGGTTTGCGGCATTGTCCTTGCGTAACTGTTGAAAAAAAGCTTTCATACTTCCGGGGGGATAGCCCTCTTCCCAAAAGCAAAAGTCGATTCCCACAATTATATTTTTTAGACACGGCTGTTCATCAAGTAATTGCTTTAACCAGCCATAGGTCTGCACAACATTATCCCGTGGCAGAGATGCGATGTAGCGAATCTGCATTTGCGAATCACACGCTTGCAAACAGGCTAAAGCGTACTCGCTATGAAAGGCTCTAAATGTTTCGTAGGTCGTCGCAATGCTGCTCATTGCACGGTATTCGACATAGCGCAAACCTTGCTGTCGATGTCGAGCAAAGATGCGATCAAGCATGAGCTTTTGATTGCCCGTGACTTTTCGCAAATACCTGGCAACATAGATCAGCAAATCAAACCGAGCCTGAAACCGGGCAAAATCACCCGCATCCGCTTCAGTGACCACATAGCCTTGTTTTAAAGGCTCAATATCATTGTGATCAATAGCTCGCTCAAACCACGCGATCGGATCAACCGCTTGCCCAAAGACCTGCTGATAGTTTTTACAGTATTGCGTCCAGTCAATCTCGCGGTAAAAATCACGAGCGACATGCACAAGACCTTGGACATGCAGGCAACCGCCTATATGAACGTGTAACTCAGATTGTTTGAGTTTTTCGAGCATGGGCAATGCGCAAACTAAAGCGTGGGGTTTCAGACCCCGGGGACTAAAGTCCCGCGGGCTTTACGTAAGAACATCATTACTTACGCTTCTTGTTTTTACTGGGTTTCTGACTCTGCTTGTGTTGAGCTTGTTCCATCTTCGCTTGCATGGATTTTGAGATTCGATCCATAAAGCCCCCCTCTTTGCGAGGCTTGACTTTAAAGAGTTCGCCAGAAGCTTCCTGTTCATTGATATGCTTACGCACAAGGTAGCTGTCGATCATGCCTGCGGTGGTGGAGCTAAGGATGTACAACGTCAAACCACTAGGAGCTGAGTACAAGAAGAACGGGAAGAGCAGCGTCATGAACTTCATCATCTTCTGCTGCTGAGCGGCCTGTTCATTGGCTGCGGGGGGCATGGTGAGCTTCTGCTGGAAGAAGAACATCACTCCCATCAGTAGCGGCAAAATATTGACCCCTGTCATATGAAAATTAATAAAAATCAAGGGAATGGAAAAACCAGCGCCACTGAATTGGACAAAGTTATCCGGAGCAGAAAGGTCTGCTAGGAATTGCCAACTCCCACCGGAGATCGTTTGAAAAACCCCATAAAACGCGGGGACATGACGAAGTTCAATCGCAAAGTAGAGCATCGCATAAAGTGCAATCCAAATCGGTGTCTGCAAAAACATCGGCGCACACCCGAGCATGTTAGCTGGGTTAATGTTCTTCTCACGGAAGAGCTTCATCTGTTCCTGCTGGTACTTCTGCTGATCGTTAGCATACTTTTCTTTAAGCTTTTTAAGCTCAGGTTGGACGGACTGCATTTGCTTGCCCATCTTGGTCATGTTGATCTGAGACTTCTTGGTAATCGGATGCAACAAAGCTCGCACACACAGCACGAGGATGATGATGGAGATGCCCCAGTCCCAAACAATGCCATGCAGGAATCGCAGGAAGTTAAGTAGGCCATGTGCAAGCCACTGAAAAGTGAACCACGTGCAGCCTAGTTCATAGCGGATCAACTCATAAAGTGAGTAACTCGCAAAAGGCTGTTGTGTAAGAATGTCCTTGAGTCGTGGCCCCGCATAGAGATCAATATCAATATTAGCCGTCTTGCCCGGTTCAATGGTGATGGGCTTGGTTGTTAGGATTAGCAGCAACGTACTAGGGTCTTTGGCATTGTGACCTGTATCAGGCGTTCCCACGATAAATGTACGAATAGAAGCAAACATCCCATCAGGGCCGAGCATTGACTTGGGCTTGTCATTGCCATCATATGCCGCATCTGTGACCAGCGGGGTATACATGGCCATGGCAAAATAACGGTTCACCGATGCGGTCCAAACCATTTGCGCGTTGACGGGTGCTTTATGAGCAGGCCAATATACAGAAGGCTCTAGCGGTTTACCCGTCGCCTTATTTTCCAGATTAGCAACGTAGTTTTTGACAATCTTTGTCCGAGCGATAAATCCCTTATCCGCATAAACGTACTTACGCTTCGTGTCATAATCAGGATCGAAATACCCCGTCGCCATGTTACGACGGTCGCCCATATAAGAAGCTTTATCCGCAGCAACTTCTGAGAACCCGTACTGATTCCAGACGATGCGTAAGGCCACGTCTGTATGGTTAATGACTTGTTGTTTACAGGCAATTTGATTACCTGTTAGTGAATACACACGGACAAGTTGGACGAGTACTTTGCCAGCCTCGTCTGCTAAGTCGATGCTGTATTTGCCGGGCCTGTTTTGATCAAGAACCCAACGTTGATCAGAAAGTTTAAAAGCCTGCCCGTTGACAGTGATCTGTCGGGCTGCAAAAGGGAAATAATAACTGCCGGGATTATTATGGTCTTCGATCACATTCTGAACGGTGTAGTGTTCTTCGCCATGCAGGTCTTTGCGATAGTTAGTCAGCTGCACATTGTAGAGCCCTGCCCCCCAGCCGGTGAATTGCACTTGCAGTTTATCATCGGACTCTGGGTCTAATGAGCCCAGTGTGCTGACCACTGCTTTTTGGGCTGCGACAAGATGCATCGTCGGAAGTTGGGCAACGTCAGCCTCTTTAGCAGGTGCATGCAGCGTATCGACAGAACTTTTGACTTGATCAACAAGTGAAACGCCTTGATCAATGTCCGGCTTAGCTTCTGCGCTAGCGGGCTGATCTTGTGTCTGAACGTGTTGCAGATTAGTTGCAGGTGTCTTTATAGATTGGTCTGTGGGCTTGAGCATGGCAAGCACGAAAACGGAACCGATAATTAAAGCCAGTATGGGTACGAGTATACGCAAGGGTTTGTTCGCCTTTGTGAAGGAATCGAAGTAAGCCCCACAGTATAGAAAAAGGAGCCCTCCCATGCCAATGTCGCTACCGGGGCCTCAGATGATCGGGGTGGACGTTTGGACGTTAATGAATAATGTCCAATGATGGTTTAAAAGCTGATTTACCCGATATTAATGACTAATGCGCATAACAAACCAGGTCCCAATTGGAACCTGGTTTGATTAAAAAATCTGTTTTATTGAATCGTATTTAGGCGGCCTTACCGCACTTTTGCATGGTCAATTCAATTTTGCTGCTCAGCGCATCAGGTGTAAAAGGCTTAACGACATAGTTGTTCACGCCTGCCTTAAGCGCATCGACGACGCGATGTTTTTCAGCTTCGGTTGTCACCATAATCACAGGGGTTGCCTTATCTTTCTGACGGTAAGCCTGTAAGAAAGACAAGCCATCCATATTGGGCATATTCCAGTCCAACAGAATCAGGTCCGGCTTTTCAGCAAACACTTTGCTTAGCGCGTCCTGACCATCACAAGCTTCAACAAGATCCGTATGTCCCATTTGTGTCAAAATCCCTTTTTGGATGCTGCGCATGGTTTTCGAATCGTCAACTAGCATAATTTTCATAGATTCTCTCCTCAACTATCATAAGCCCGTCACTAACGGACTATTAGCAATATCGTCAGATTTAAATGGTAACTTAAACAAAGCGGTGGCCTTATGCAGCAGTCGTAAGAGGCAATTTCGGTTCTTCGATCTGCGGGACGGGTGACATGCTCATCAAACTGCTGATGTCCAGTACCAAACCGACTCTGCCATCGGACATGATCGCCCCGCCGGAAATCCCTGGCAATCCACGCATGGCAACACCCAGAGATTTAATCACAATCTGTTGTTGACCAATAAGTTCGTCCGTGAGAATCGCCATCTTCCGTTCAGCGTTTTCGACAATCACAACCGTCGCTTGCGTTGGGTCTTGTACCGCACCGGCAACATCAAAAAGACCATCAAGATGTGCCAAAGGAATCAATTCGTCATCAATGTACAACGCCTGTCCTTTGTTCATAATGCTCTTGATATTCACTTCACCGGGACGAATCATTCGGACAATTGAAAGTGTCGGAATGATATAACGTTCACTGGCAAGCCGGACCACCATGCCTTCAATGATCGCTAAAGTGAGCGGCAGGCGAATCGTAAACTTGCTGCCTTTGCCCAACTCACTTTGAATTTCGATTTTCCCGCGTAAGGCTTGAATATTACGTTTGACCACATCCATCCCCACACCACGGCCAGAGACATCAGTCACTTCCTTGGCAGTTGAGAAGCCTGGAGCAAAAATGAGTTGGAAAATTTCCTGGTCAGTGAGTTGATCGCCCTCGCTAATGATGCCGTTTTCAATAGCCTTTTTCAGAAGAACATCTTTATCTAGCCCCGGGCCATCATCCTGAATTTCAATGCAGATCCCTCCACCTTTGTGGAATGATCGCAACGTCACCGTTCCCACTGCAGGCTTTCCGAGATTTATACGATCTTGCGAGTTGGCTTCCATTCCATGGTCTAGGGCATTGCGCACCATATGAACCAGTGGGTCACCAATACGATCGACCACTGTTTTGTCCAGTTCGGTGTCTTCACCTTCCATGACAAAATTGATCTGTTTGTTGAGTTTACGTGCTACGTCACGAGCTAGCCGAGCCATTTTTTGGAACGTTGAACGCACAGGAACCATTCGCAAAGATGTCGCCATCTCTTGTAATTCGCGTGTAATCTTGTCTAAGTGACTCAGAGTA
>JAESSU010000078.1 GCA_016763955.1 Phycisphaeraceae bacterium
GCGATGGTCCCGAACAACGTGCAGGCCTTCGATCAACATGTTTACGCAGGTGCAATGTGGTATTTTGAAGAGCTATTCGGTCAGACGATCCATGACGAAAAGTTTGATCCTCAAAATCCGCGTGCGTTGGATCTCCTAGAGAGGGTGTTCAAGGACGACCTTGTTCCATGGGATGAGTTCATGAAGCCGGCGGCCAATATCAGGCCGTTTTGGCGCCCAGTCATGTGGCTGATGGAGAATCTCGATAACGCCAAATGGGACATCATGATGGCGGAGAGATTCCCCCAATGGAAAGACCGCATCTGGGCAGAGGCACGCAAACGGTTTGCTGAAGATGCTCAGGAAGGTCACCGTCGCGGACTCCCGCTTGTGTTTGATGAAGGCGGGTTCTTTTTCCCACCAAGGCTCTCTCGGTTTGAAATCTCGCCTGAGGGGTTGTCTTTGTATGATCTCTTTACGGATTTAGTCATTGAACACGACTATTGGGGGTTCATGCCGGGGACCTATTGCGGCCCCGATAATCTCATCTGGCACGAAAAACCACAGTGGTTGCGCCAGATTAATGAGAGATTTCAAAAGGGAATCACTCAAGATTGAGGTCAAATATTCGATGAGGATCGAATGAGTATGAAAACGATAAAGGTTCACATCCACTTACCAACACAAAAATGTTAAACAGGAAAATAGACATGTCGGAGCCTTCTGGTAACCCCTTGGCAACTGCGGCGATTGAAGTCTCGTCTTTAGTTTGCCATCAAGCCAGCACGGATATCGGTTCACAAAGCGATATCCCCGGTTCGTTTGTCTATGCCGGACAATCCTCCAGGGTGCATTTGCAATCGTGGGCGAAAACCGAAAAGTCGTATCTGTTGCCGACGGGCCGACAGGTCACGGAAACAACGTGGTGCGAACCCGATGGCGGACTCGCCGCCACTTGGCACGTCGAACACTTTGCCGACTCCTCCGCTTTCGAATATCACTGGATTTTTGAGAATCAAGGCAAGCAGCCGACTAAGGCGATTACTGACGTTGCGGCTTTGGACGTGACGCTTACGGACGCAAGAAAAACACAACTTGTTAGCAGCACGGGTGGCCTAACCGGCCCGTTCGACGGAACTCCGCCGGGATTCGTGGTGTCAACATCGGGACTTACGCAACCCATAATGCTTTCGGCGGCCGGCGGCTGCTCTTCGAACAAAAACTTGCCCTTTTGGGTCCTCCACAACAGTTCCACGAACAGCGGCATGTTCATGGGTGTTGGGTGGTCGGGCCAATGGGAGGCGGATTTGTACCCCGTCACCAGCGAGGATTCCGTGCGGTTGACGATCGGTATGTCGGGTACCAACATTGCACTGCCCGCCGGAGAGCGCATCGTCTCTCCGAGGGTTCTGGTTGGCTCCTATCAAGGCGATTCTCAAACTGGCTGCAATGCTTTACGTCGCATCATTAATAGCGACTGCGTGGCCACGCTTAACAAAAATAAACTTGCGCCTCCGGTCTCTTGGAACAGTTGGTTCACCTTCGGCAACGCCATTAGCGACTCAATGTTGAGACAACAAATCGACGCCGTCACAGGCATGGGTATCGAATACTTTTGCATTGATGCTGGTTGGTTCGTCGACGGATTCGACTCGGGCGTTGGAAACTGGAATGTTGATCCAGTGAAATTCCCCAAAGGCCTAGCCGGAATCGGCAATTACGTGATCCAAAAGGGCATGAAACTGGGACTATGGTTTGAGCCTGGGCGAGCAATGCCCGCAACGCGGTTGGCAACCGAGTATCCCCAATGGGTCGCCGGTCATCAAGTGAAACTCGAAATTCCTGCCGCCCGCGATTGGCTCTTCAACGAGATGTGTAAATCCATTGACGCCGGCCAGATCAGATGGATTCGCTACGACATGAACCAAGGCTATTTTCCGCCGGATTTGTTGACCTCGTGGAACGCTCGCGACACGGACGACACACAAGGGCTTACTCAAATCCGCTACCTCCAAGGCGAATACGAACTGATGGATCGTCTGCGGGCCAAATATCCCAATATGGTGATCGAGAGTTGCGCAAGCGGAGGACGCCGGATCGATCTGGAAACGATTCGGCGAGCACATACGTTCTGGAAAAGTGACGAAACCAATAATCTTATTGTGGCGCGTTCACAAGAGACCGGTGGCAACTATTTTTTGCCAGGGGGCTTGATCAATACGGACCTTCCAGGTGCTAGCGGCGCACCGACGTTTGATCTGCACAGCCTGTTTGCAGGGCCTTTGGGCTTCGCCACCGATTGGACCAAACTCGATACTGCCGGCCGTCAACGAGTGACACAAGCAATCGTCGATTTCAAAGCCGTACGCGGCTTGTTAAACAAGGACTACTATCCCTTGTTTCCGCAGACAACCGAAGTCGATCAATGGATCGGCTGGGAGTTTTTCGACCCCGCAACCGAAGAGGGCTTTTTGACCGTCCTTCGGCCCGAACAGTCGACCATGCCGTCTGCTGAAATTCGTTTCAGAGGAGTGGGAAACGACAGGATGTACGAGTTGAGTCAACTTAATGCTAGCCATGTTCGACAAATTTCCGGCAGCGAATTACTGGCTGGATTAACGATATCGCTTGATGCTGGTGGCTCGAAGATATTACGGTTTAACGCAGTAAGCGGTCCACCCCCAAAATAGGATTTTTGAAAGTACTTTCACCGACAAAGAATTGCCCGCTGAGGCATAGATAAATAAACCACCTGCTATTTAGGCCTTTTTTAAGGATATAAACAGGTGAGAACCACAATTAAAAGATTCAAGTTCGGAGACAATGATGGATTTTAGTAACATTCGCGGCTTTAACTATCAACCTAGTTATGGCAGTACGGGTTTGGAAATTTGGTCGAACTTTGATGCTCAAATTGTCAAAGAAGAACTAGGGCGTGGCAAACAGTATTTTCCAAATTTTTCAGCCACTCGCCTTTGGCTTTCATGGGATGCATTTAATAGGAATCCGCAGAAATTTGCTGACGATTTTGAATCAGTTCTGTCGATTGCGGCATCTTATGGTATTCTCGTAATGCCGGTACTCTTTAATCGCTGGCACGACGGTGTGCTGGATTATGGGGGTATCTACATTGACCATTTTTTGCCTCAGACGAGCTGGGTGCAGTCCCAAGGTATGTTCGATGCCTATATGCAGCGTATCGTCGGTGGTCATGCCAATGATCAACGTATTTTTGCATGGGACCTATGTAACGAGCCGTTTGCCTACAGTTGCGAACCGGAAACGATCCCTGAAATCGTCAATGCGGAATTGGCCTGGCTCACGGGGCGTTACAATCAATGCAAGCAACTCAATGCGCAAGCACCTGTCACCGTAGGCATCCATCAGTGCCATCATCTTAATGGGATTAAACAGATTGAGCCCATCAGTGATATTCTTAGTTTTCACCCGTATTGGGCGCCTCATTTTCCGGGTGATTCTCGGAAAATTTACGAAGCACAACTCGATGAATACGTGTCTTTTGCCAAGCAAGTCGGCAAGCCGTTGTTGGCGACAGAAGCTTGTTGGGGCGATGAAGATGATTGTAAACGAGCAGAAATAATATCTTATTCACTGGAGCAACTTAAGAAACGCGGTATCGGATGGATGGCCTATCTGCTGCATCATAGCCTCATTGCCGACGCCCACCGTCGTGAGTTCGGCCACATGGGGGTTCCCGGCAACCTATCGTTCATTGAAGCAGATGGTAGCTTGCGTCCGGGTCACGAAGTGTTCAATAATTTTTGAGACGGACTTACTACTTGCCCTTAAGTAGGCTAGTGGTTGACTGCGGCTTAGGTCGTAAAAAAGAATAAAAATAAAAGGAAAATATCAAAATGAAAAAAATGCCAAGAATCATAGAATTGTTACAGAACATATCGCTATCGTTGATTGTTCTGATCATCATAGGATCGGGAACCCTTCAATGTTATGGACAAGAGAACCTTGCTCAAAACGCATCATTTGAAGAAATTAAGGGTGGCAAGTCTGCAATAGACTGGTGGTTTTGTGGAAGTTTCTTAAAATCACAAAAGGGCTCGGGCGCTAGCCTCTCCAGCGAAGGTGCTCATAGTGGGCAACATAGTGTGATGATTGATGGTAAGGAATGTGCAGCGTGGATTAGTAAGTCACAGGTCAAGGTTAAACCGGGCGCAACTTACCGGCTGTCAGCTTGGATTAAGAGCGATGGCGTTGAGGGGAAGGGAGCTGCTGTTCAGGCCCTTCAGTTCTGCGAGAATCGGCACATCACCACGACGAACTCCCAGTTTGTCAATGCCAAATCCGAGTGGCAAAAATTCACTGTGGATTTTACCCTCAAATCAAATATCAACAAGTTGCAATTGCGACTGCTCTGTGATGGCGTTGGCAAAGTATATTTCGATGATATCACCTTGCAGGAAACGAGTGGAATCACAGGGGCCTCGTCGAACAACCCGGTCGTTGATGCTAAGCAAGGTTCCGAGGTTGCAATGGAAGCAACTCCGTTAAAATCAGGTAGTTTTCTCATTGACTCGGGGCGATATCCGAATTCTTTCGCAGCAAGCGCTGCATGGGGGCCACAGCAAACAGCCGGTAATGCGGCGTTACCTGCCGAGGCAGCCATAGTAGATGGGGTCGCTTGCGTTCGTCTCCCATGTGGATTTCAAGACAGCGGCACCA
>JAESSU010000079.1 GCA_016763955.1 Phycisphaeraceae bacterium
TGACACATCAGAAACCTTTGCGCAACCCAAGCAGGCGACTAACGGCGAGCGAGGTTCAGGTGGGATCCGTATCATTGGTGCCATCTGCATCCGCTGGATCGGAGATGTCCCAATCCAAAATCATTGGGTCACCGAGCATGGGGCGGGGGATTTTATTTTTTTGCCGGATCACCGATTGTTATAACGATGTCCGTTGTTTTATCGAGTATTGCCGTGACATGCTTTGTATAAAAAGGAGAGACATCAATGCCTCGCTCGGTCCGAAGTTTCACTGCCATAGGATGCAGATGATCCCAAGGCTCAACGCCTGCTGAGCGGACAATCACGGAGGCCCCCCCTAATCGTTGGCATAATGCCGCAGCAATTTGGCTCCGACCTGCGTTACCTGTACAGACAAATACGATTCGACAAGCTCTTTGCATCAACGATACTCCTTTAACGAATTTATAATGCAGGTAATCTCTTAATCGTATGGGGATAATGAGGCAAAAAGTAAAAAAAGGGGATGTCGTGGCGAAGGATTTTACCACACCGTTTTTAGGTGGCTCTAACTTAGGTTCATATGAAACCTCAGTCTCAATCACATAAAAAAAACCGCAGGATAGACAGTTGTCTGGTCCTGCGGTTTTAATGTCTGATCATCGCAAACGTGAAAGTATTTTGCGTGATGATTAGGGTTCTGTCATGACATCATGCGATGACAGTTGCCTCATTTTTGAAACATATGATTATCCAGATTGTCCGACTTGGCGCATGGACTGGACGCATTTCGTTAGAGCAGGGACGGGGGCTTCGACATCTGCTTCGTATTCGATGACCGCTTCGCCATCAAAGCCGTTGTCATCAAGTGCTTTTACGAATGCGGGCAGGTCAAGGTTGCCTGTGCCGACGACGACATCTTTCCAAGAAGCATCTGAGTTGAAGGTAAAGTCTTTGTAGTGGATGCCGTAGATTTTACCTGCCCAGCGTTTGATCCATTCTAGAGGTTGTCCTAGGCGTGGGCCGATTTGCATGCACCATGCAGTGTCGATGCACAGGCCGATTTGTGGGCCTCCGAGGTTGATGAGATGTTCAAGTACGTCGGGTTGACCGCCGAACATATAACCGCCGTGGCAGTGGATGCCCAAGCGGATGCCGAATTCGTCGGAGAGTTTTTGGGCGGTCTTGATGGCTTCATTGAAGGTGTCCACGCGGAAATGCACTGCGATGTATTTCGCACCAGCTGCCTGGGCACATTCAAACCACTTGCGTTCGTTGGCTTCGTCGTTGGTGAAGGTCTGCACCCCTAATGAGCCAATTTTGACACCTGCATCGTTGTAGGTCTTGACGATTTTCTTGAAGCCTTCGACATCTAAAAAGTCTGCATGCACTGGGCACATTTCGATTTTGTTTAGGCCGATGTCTTTGACATACTGAGCCACAACAGCGTTATCTTTGAAGTGACGGAAGCAGAAGCTTTGGACGCCGAAATCCATTGCAGGTGAAATTGACATATTGAAATTCCTTGGGATTAAAGTTGAAAGACTGGGGGTGGCTGAGTAGTCCACCAGACAGGTATGGCGGATTGAGTTGAATATGATATCTTAACTAAGGTAAAGTGATGGGCAAGTCGTTATTTTTTGATGCGAACTTCTTTACCGGTTTTACAGGATTCGTAGATACCGTCGAGAATTTTTTGGACTGCTAGGGACTGCTCGATTGTGGTACACACTTCCTCTTCGCCGAGGATGGCTTTGGTGAAGTTGGCAAATCGGCAGCAGTGTTTGTATTTGATATCTGCTTTGACGTCTTTGACCACATCATATTCAGCGATGTCAGAGGATCGATAGACTTGGGCGGGATAGAGGGTCGCGCCGGCTTGGGTGCCGAAGAGTTCGACGTTCATGCCCGGGTTGCCGGTGTGACACGCCCATGTCACATCCAAGGTGACGGAGGCGCCTCCCTTGAGTTTGATCAGTGCCGAGGCGAAGTCATCGACGGTAAATTTGAGTTTGGGGTTGCGGTCGGAGATGCCCCAGTTGCCTTCGCCAAGTCCGCGGTTTCCGAACTTGGTATAGGTGACACCGCTAACGGATTCGGGCTCGAAGTTACCTATGGTATAGAGGCACAGGTCCAGCAGGTGAACGCCGATATCTAAAAGAGCGCCGCCTCCGGCTAGGTTCTTGTTCCCGAACCAAGTTTGGAGTTTGGGGATGCCTGAGCGTCGGCGCCAGAAAGCTTTGCCGTGATAGATTTCACCGAAGAGTCCCTTGTCGGCAAGGGTTTTGATTTTCTGGCAGGAATCGACGAAACGTTGGTTCATACCCAAGGCAAAAATTTTGTCGGACTTGTTGGCCGCTTTAACGACCTCCTTGGCCTGCTTGATGTTCAACGCGAAGGGTTTGTCGAGGATCACATGCTTGCCGGCTTTGATGGCTTGGATGGCCCATGAAGCGTGAAACTTGTTGGGGACAGCAATGTAGATCGCATCGATATCTGGATTGTTGAGCACCGCCTCAGCAGAGTCCGCCGCAGTCGGAATGTTGTACTTCTCACAGAGATCGTTTTTGCGACCTTTGTGCGGGTCCCACGCGGCTAACACTTGGGACTGGTCATTTTTCTGAATGGCATCGGCAGACGAATGAGTGATCATGCCCGAGCCGATGATACCGTAACGAATAATAGACATTTTTGATCCTTGTTTTACAAAAAATAGTCATAAAATTTATAGAATACCACTTTAACGTTATTTTTTAATCATACAATATGCAAAAGATAGGATGTGTTGCCTAATCTTACAGAGTTCCTCTATTTGTGATGGATCAGGTGGTTTGATGGATCTTCCCAAGCAATTGCAACGTCTTTCAATGTTTTACTGTCAGCCTTATCCCAAAGGACTTGGGCAGATTGTCCAGCCGGGTATTGAGATGGTGGAACTAGTCACGCAAGGTAAAGGCCAGGTTCTGAATGCCGGGCAATGGGTGCCTGTTGAAGCAGGCACATTACTCTGGCATGTGGCCGGAGACATGACCATTGGACGCACGGATCATCAAGACCCCTATGTCTGTATGGCAATGCATTTTCAGGTGGCGGATATGTCCCAGCGACGTGTGCCTCACATCTCTCATTGGATGGATACCGATGAAGCTCGTCAATTCGCACGTGAATCGTTTCGGTACTTTGTGGATGACACATTCGATGCTCAGACGATGATGATCTACATCTACAGTCGACTCTATTTTCAGGCACGGCTGTATCATTACCAACTCGTGGCTTCCAATGCGCCCATCGGTTTAACACAAGTGATGCAGGTCATCGATCAACGCTATCACGAACCTTTGTTATTAGATGATTTGGCAGGGATTGCCAACTGGTCCGTCGCGCACCTGCATGATGTTTTTAAGCAGCACACTGGCACGTCCCCGCATCAAGCTTTGCTTCGCCGTCGGCTCCATGCTGCGCGTGAAAAACTCATTGCCACCAATGATTGTGTCAAGACCATCGCGCATCTATGTGGGTTTAACTCCGCAGCGAGCTTCTGTCGTACCTTTAAACAAATCACCGGCCAGACCCCCACGAACTACCGTCAACAGCATGCGCATCTCAAGTAAATGAAACACAACCTGCCCTAGATCGTCTGCTGAACATCATGGTCACGCAGTCCAAAATGATTCAGGCCTCTTCAGAGCCTAAGCGTAGAACTGGGGTTGGTGGTGTGGCTGCTTGCAGTTGTCGGAATTTTGATCACAATGTTTAGGATCAGACTTAATCGAGAGGGATGTCGGATAACCTTTGCTCCTTCCATAACCCTATCTAGGTCTACTATGACAAAATATCTTGCACTATTTGTTTGCATCCTTAGCTTGATCGGGAACACCACCATGGCACAGAACCTCACCGCCAGCTTTGCTGACTTTCACAAACGTGCCCAAGCAGGTGAAACACTTCATGTTGTTTTCTTCGGCGGCTCACTGACTTGGGGAGCCAACGCATCGGACCCCAATCAGACGAGTTACCGTGCGATGATGGGAAAGTACCTTCAGCAAAAGTACCCCAAAGCTCATATTATCAATCACGATGCTGCGATCGGGGGAACCGGTTCGGACTTGGGCATTTTTCGCTTGCAGCGTGATGTTCTGTCGCATGATCCGGATCTGGTGTTCTTGGATTTTACCATCAATGATGGCATCACCGGTTCTCATGATTGGAAGCTTAAGACCTACGAATCACTGCTCCAAAAAATGATTAGCCAAGGCATTCCCGTCGTGCAGATGATGTTAAGTTGCTATGGCCAGCTTGGCGAGAACTATGATCTTACCAAAGTCCCCCGCTATACCTCTCACCTTCAACTGGCCAAGGCTTATCACA
>JAESSU010000080.1 GCA_016763955.1 Phycisphaeraceae bacterium
AGAAACTACCAATCCATGCTGCATTTAGTCGCAACCGTCATCTGGCTAGCATGATTGAGAACGCTGCCTACAAAGGAATAAAAATTATGAACAAATTTCTGGCAATTTTGATTCTCTTTGCAACAACACTCATCGCAAGTGTACAGGAAAACAAACCCCACGAAGCATCCCATCAAGACATGCTATCACCGCAATATTATCAAGCAGCAACGGGCGCAACTTTCAAGACCAAAGTCGACAAGTTTATTTCTGCTAGTCGCAAAAAAACATTTCATCACCCCTTGCAAAAAGACTCAGACAAGACACCGCGTTTTAGTGTAAAAAATTGGGGCAAATTCGGTGCGGGCAAAGGCCAGGCAAAAACAAATCACACCACCCTGCCGTGGACTTTCAAGTGGGCAACCGCGAAACCAATGTCACCTTGTACGCAACTTATGATGGACGTGTGACAACGTTTCGCAATGCACCAAAGTTCCGACACTATTTAGCACTCACAAAAAATATCGTTGCAGATAACGGAGATATCCTTGGCAAGATCGTGACCGTTTATGCGCATCTGGATTTGGATTTAGACAAAGCATCAGGCTTGTCACTCGATGGAGCGATTGTCAAAAAAGGCGATACCATTTCCAAACATCTCTACGCTGGCACAAAGGGCGGCCCGCATCTTCATTTTGAAATTCGATACTACCGGCCAAAGACAAAGGTGATGAAACTTTTTACGGGTTTAATTTCAGAGGCAATCAAAGTTCAGGACTCAGCCAAAAATCCGCAGGCCCGTGGCACTTTGGAACTTGGAATCCAAACATCGGATATGGCTTTGCAGACCCCAGAAATCATGGCGTTTCATGTTATTAAAAAAAGCAACGCATCGGGGCAATTCACAAGCCACACGCATCGCGTCTATTTTGTACGCGTCGGACGAGTCATAAGACTTTGCAGTGTTTGTGTTGGCGAGGTAAGTCACGCACAAGTTTTAATCGTAAAGGGTATCACCGATCCGCGTGAACTGTAAGATCGCAGCTATTGATACGATTAAGGCATACAAATTAGCAGTCATGTACTAATTCATTTTAGGCTGACTAGTCGGGATTTTACTACGGGGCTTTTTGTTTTTGGGCTTAGTCAATTTCGATGCCGGATTTGCTTCCCTTTTTGATGTCGCTTTTTGATGGGTATCACCTGCAACTTTTTGCATTGCATCATCGTCTGACTTTTGACCCGCTTGATCGACCTGTACGGGGGGGGCCATCATGACACGATCCCCCTCTTTAATTCCTTCGAGGATTGCGACGACACTTTCATTGGACCTGCCGAGTGTGACTTGCTGGCGGGTGACTTTTTCACCTTCACGGAGGTAGATATAATTTTTTCTGCCCATACTTGCGATGCACTGAATAGGGACAAAGAGCACATTTTCAAGCCTGCCAGCCATAATTTTGGCCGAGCATCGCATCGCGGGTTTGATTCGATCTCCTAGATTCGGAGGCAAGTCAATTTTAATCGCATACTCGCGTAGGTCCGGATTCATCCAACCGCCATCAGAAGCCATCACGCCGATTTCAACAACCGGTCCTTCGATCGGTGCGCTGGAGTCTGCATCAATGGTGATCACTGAATTCTGTCCTAAAGACACCTGTCCCACCAGTGATTCATGCACCTTTACAGAGGCCACCATCTGGCTGGTATCTGGGAGAACGACCAGCGATTCGTTCTTGCGAACTTGCTTGCCTTGGGCAATGGGATCGCCTCGCCGTCGCCAGCCGCCGATGGTTGAGGCATAGATAACCATGCCGTTTTGCGGTGCACGAACGTGGCAGTTTTCCAGTTGTTCTTGGAGCTTTTCCATACGGTCTTCACGAATGGCAAGGGTGCGAATTTTGCCTTGCATTTTTGCGTGAGACTGTGCAAGCTTGCTTTCATTGCGATGCTTCGTCCGTTCGAGTCCCGCCAAAGCTTGGGACACATCGGACTGCACTTTTTTCTGCTCTTTTGGACGTATATATTTCTTATAAACTTCGACATTTAACAACGCCGTTTTCAGAGCAGACTCTGCTTCAATCACATCAAGCCTATCGTCTTCGAGTTCACTTTGTGAGATAAAGTCTTCTTTAAAAAGTTGCTCAGAAGCTTCGAGCTCTTCCTTGGCTCGCTGAAGATTACGGGTGGCTTTTTGGACCGCAACATCCAACTCACGAATCTTTTTAGGATCATCACCACGGGTCCATTTTTCAAGATCAAGTTTGGAGAGTTCTAGTTTTAACTCAGCAGCTTTGAGATTACTATCCGCTTCGTTAAGTTGGATTGCATATTCCTGCTGAGCTGCGAGTTTATCTGCACGCGCTTGTTCGACACTGAGCGTTTCTTGCTCGATTTTGTTTCGAATTGCATCATCAGCTAAGCGGAGAATGGTGTCGCCTTTTTTGACGATGGTGCCTTCCGCAACGATTTCAAGGATCGCATTCATACCATCGACTTGGCTTTTGATTACGACTTTCTGTTTGGCTTGAATCTCACCGTTGGCAATGACGGTAATGTCAAAGCTCCCACGGGACACTTGATGTGTCTCAATGGACTGTGCGGTTAAACTGCTGGATTGGTTTGAGGTCATCGCACCATAGGCAAACCAAAGGCCTGTTACCAAGCCTATCACAGCTAAAAAGATCACCAGCCAACCCACCGCCCCACCACGATAACGCGCAGAGAAATAAGGGAAGTTAGAAAAGCCCTGGCGAGCATGATTAATTCTGTTTTTTGAGTAACTCATCCGCTTCCTCAAGGAGTTTATCCTGTGATGTTTTTGATTCTTTTAGCATCTGCTGGGGGGTCGTAAGCACCTTGTCGGACTCAAAGGTCACAAGTTTAACCGGCGTTTCCCACTGGCCATCGGCTTGGACACGCATCTGCCCAGTACTCAGTAGATACTGGAGGATACTCACGCGCAAGTCTCGCTGGGCAGCATCGCGTGTATTCTCTGCTTCAAGTAGGTCATCTTGCGCTTCAATAAAGTCCCGAGGTCCTAAAGACCGCAATCGAAGTACCACGCCCCGCATACGTTTCGCTGAGACATCAATATTGCGTTGCTGAAGTGACAATGTAAAACGAGATTGCTGAATCCGACGAATGGCTTGTCGGACTTCCAACGCAATTTGATCACGCGATTGGGTATAGCTTCGCCAAGCACGTTCTTTTGCAATTAAGTTTTTTCGCAATTGCAGTTTTTCACGCCTACGATCTAGGGGGGCTGAGAATTTCAAGCTCAAGTCATAGCTGCTATCACCGGCTTCAAAGTCCACCCCCGCATTGATTTTATTCGCTTGCGTATCAAGCGAAACCGAAGCACCAAAATCTAAATCTGGCAATAAATTATTGCGTGAATTTTTTACAATGCGTCTCGAATCATCCACACGGTCAAAGCTCGTTTGCAGGTCCAATCGATTACTCCATGCAATCCCAATCGCTTTCTCTGGATCAAGAAAAGGCTCGGGAATTTGCAACTCAATAGGCTTAATAATCAACGCCCGGTTCATGGGCATGCCTATTTGGAGCTTAAACGTGTCCAGTGCTGCATCATAACCTTCCTGACTATTAATCAGTGAATTTTGTGCAAAGAGAACTTGCTGTTCTGCGCGTTGAATTTCAAAGTTCGGTTGGCGACCTGCCAGTGCCAAAGCTTGGATGCGGTCGTTGAGCCATTGAAAACTTTTAAGTTGACGATGGCGGTTTCGAATTTCTGCTTGACGACGAATCAAGCCATAATATCGGGTGGAAATGTCCAATAGAAACACTCGCCGGTAGCGTTCAAAACTGCGGGCTGCGTAAATCATCTCCCGCTTAGCTTGAATGAGACTTTCCCGAGCAACATCACCCGCACCACGCAATAGTGGGATAGAAGCCGCTAAGGTGATCGACGCGTTTTGGCCTTCACCTACCCCCCCTGAAACATCTTGGAGGAGATTGACAAAATTCATCAATGCGGTGGCGGACAAGCTGCCACCGTTGGGCAAGCGATGGGTGACACCAAAGGAGTTCACAACCGAGAGTGCTTGATCGTAGTCACCTTGTTCGGGTGTGCCAGAGATTGAGGAATCAACTTCGGCAAAAAAACGCGGCCCCCAAAGGTGCTGTTCCATTAGCAAGTCCAAGGCTTCGATATACAGCGTTTCTTTTTGACGACGGTATTCACGACTATTAGCAATGGCATAGCCCAACAGGTTCTGTAAATCCAACTGTAGCGATTGGCTTTGATCGTCTTCAAAAAGCTTGCCTAGTTCATCAGCATCTTCGCGGGTGCGCGTCCGCGCGGGCAACTGATCATAGTTCGGATTGACGGTGGGCAACTGGGTTTGAGTCAGCTTCGCAGGGTCCCCGTCAGGTGATTGCATCACGGGCTTATTATAGATGACACGATCCGATTCACGCTCAATGCTCTGAGACCAATGTTCACGAATAAGCTCAGACGTTTGTTTGTCAATCCTCTGCATCGAACCATTGGAGCAACCTAAAACCATCGCGGCCAAAAGCATCAAATACATCCATAATGACCGCATCCGAACCAGACTCGTTATGAACCTTAAAAACATTTCTATTAACCTTGCTGGCAATTGAATTCACGTTGGCCAAAGTTTGCGGTAGCATAGTTTACCCAGACCACACATAACTTTAGACAGTGAGTATAACAGTATGTCAACCTTAGAACACCGAGGCAATGCAAAAGATGTCCATGCTAATTGTGCGATTCTCACAATTAGCGACACACGTTCGCTCGACACAGACAGCAGCGGCCATTTGATTGCTCAGCAACTTGAGCAAGCAGGTCATCACATTGAAGACCGCCAGCTGGTTCGAGATGAACCCCCCGCGATCAAGGCCGTTCTCACCCGGTGGCTTGAGGATTCGGACATTCTGGTCATCCTGACCACCGGCGGGACGGGCATTGCCAGACGAGACACGACCATTGAGGTGGTTAATCGCCTGATCGATAAACCACTGCCGGGATTTGGTGAATTGTTTCGGATGCTCAGCTATGAACAGGTCGGCCCTGCTGCAATGCTCAGTCGCGCGATGGCGGGACTGGCAGGCAACACGTTCATTTTCACAATGCCGGGCTCGCAAAATGCAGTCAA
>JAESSU010000081.1 GCA_016763955.1 Phycisphaeraceae bacterium
GACATCTGTTTCACAGATGATCCCAATGCAAGTCTTTGCAGCGGTTCATCTGATTGTGGATCAGTTTACGCTCGTTGCGCCAGATCAAACACAAACCACTCTCGACGATATCAAAATGGATATGACGGTCGAAGGTGGGCGACCGATCGTTGGTAAATTTACATCCAATGTGACTCATGGCCCGTTGCATGGCTCGGTCGTGTCCAACATCAATATCGACTCCTTTGCAGATTTTTCTGATACACAAGTCACGTTGGATGTCACGCCTAAAGCATGGGCACAATTTGCCACCACTTCAAAAGCTCAATTGCTCGAACCCTTTGGAGTCTCTCTAGACATTCGCAGGTTCAAACTCCCCGCCCTTGCGGGCGCTTTGGGACTTGACGAACTCTCCGCTGACATTTCTTTGACACTTACGGATGTGCAACTTGAGCCTGAAGATAAACAACTTGGTACGCTTAAACTCAGTGGTGCAAATCTCCAGATTTATGCAGAGGGAGGGGCACTTCCTGTGATCGTTGCGGTTAACGGGCAGGTGACTCAGAACGGGCAGCTAGGGACATTTGACCTGAACCTTAATCTGAAAAACCTGCTTAGTGAGATGGCCAAACCCACGCCAAATTTTTCGACCGTCACGACAGACATTGTCGGTGATGTAAAAAATGTGGGCATGGTTATTTTTGATGAACTCTTGCAAACTAACGGCTTAATTCGCAATGCCATCGGCCCAACATTAACTGCAAATATCAACTCGCAAATGCGCTATGACAGCTCCGGTGTCCCGCAAGGCAATTTGAACTTCAAAGCCACCGCACAGTATCTCAATGCAGACTTATCAGTGAATATGGGGCCTACCGGTATCAGCCAAAAATCCCCTGGCAAGTTGATCCTGCAAATTACGCCCGCACTTTATGCTTCCGTCATAAAAATGCCCGCCCACGAGCCTATCCCACTAGCCAAGCCCTTCACAATGGAATTGCAACTTAATCAACTTAACGTTCCTCGTGTTGATAACCAGTGGCAAATTCATGCTGCGAGTCTTGATCTTGCCCTGAGTCTTGGTGATGTCTTGCTCAAAGGGCCGGATCATCAAACCGTCACACTGGTCAAACCTACCTGGCGAATTCGCAGTCAAGCAGTTGGCAAGCAGCTCGATATCAGCGGCGGTTTTGATGCTTCACAACAAGGCGGCAAACCCGGACGCTTTAGTCTCGCTGCATCTGCAAGTGATCTTTTTGATGCCCGCGGACAATTGCGAAATGACAAAGCTAGTTTCAAGGCCAATATAACCTTGCTCCCTTGGCAGTTGCCTCAGCTTATCCCCGGCATGAAATTCAATCTAAATTCTTTGGTCAACCAGATTGTCGGTTCCAAACAGACTATCGACCTAGTGGGCAAAATGCTACCCGCAACAGCTGGTGAGCCGGAACCTTCGATCCCCAATATGGCATTGAATTTCACCACCAAAAGTTTTGCAATTAATACCAATATCAAGGCCGTGATTACCGATGATCTTTTGAGCTTGATCCTTTAAGTACGCTTGAGGTTCGGCTCACGCCTGAGTTGGTGAAGTTGCTAACGACGACTGATCCAACGGCTGATGGACAGCCGGTCTCCAAACCCATTGGACTTGCTTTGCCTGTGACATTTAAGGGCAAGTTGACGGCTTTGGCTTGGCCCTTACGCAGTGATCAACAAAATAAAGCGCGCATTGCTTTGACGCTTACTGCGGATCGCATTGAGCCTGTGGGGTTGCCCGGTGATTTGACTGCTTCACTGCGAAATATGTCGCTGACACTTGGTCAGGGCAATCCTTGGGTGAAGTTGCCTTTGGTTCTTAAGGGTGATTTGTATGAGAAGGACAGCCTTGCGGGGAATTTAGATTTGTCGTTGTCACTGCTTAGTTTGTTGACCACGCCTAGCGCTGAAAATTTACATGCATCAATGACAAATGTGCCAGTGGCATTGGTCGATTCACTCGCTGGATTGCAAGGCAAACTTTATGCCTTGCTAGGGCAACGTCTCGATTCGATTTCGTTGGACACCACCGGCCCATTGGACAAAGACATGCAGGTGTCGATTAAGGCTAAATCTGAGATGTTGAATATGGTCATTGGGGCTCAGGTGACACCCGATGCAGTGACCGTTGAATCCGGTAGTGATATAAAACTCAAAATCACGCCTGCATCACTTAATGCAGTGATGGTTGCGATGAATCCGAAGCTCAATAAAACCCCCGCGTTGTGGGAGCTTACCTCGCCTGCGGTCTTAAACTTTTCAGTAGACAAAGCATTTTTACCTATCGCTGCTGCGAGTCTAAGTGAGACGCAAATAAGGTTGACGTTTACATCAACAGACTTGGACTTTGTACAACGGGAACTTAAAACGCCTTTGAAAGTTTCAGGTTTAAAGATGAATCTTGATGCCCCCAAACTTTCTAGCCCGATCACTGTTGCATTAACAGCCAATATGTTTAGCAAGGATGCTCAAGGCAAGGTGTCTAAAAGTCCCTTTATCAGTAAGACGGTGATCACCAATCTGATTAACAAACAAGGCGAGATCGATGCGATTAACGCAGTTGTTAAGACTCATACCGTGATTCCGAAATTACCCGTTGCGTTGATTGATGAACTGACCCAGCAAGATGGTAAACTCGCGGGGATCATCGGCCCGACCGCTGAGATTAAAGCAGTTGGCGGCTATCCTGGTGATTTGGATTTGTCGGTGAAAGGGGAGTTTGCTTCACTTGTTTTACCTGCAACGATTGATGCTAATCGCACGTTGACATTACGCAAGGATGCGGTGGTGATGTTGGGGGTGACACCGCAGACGGCTAAGACATTGCTTAAGTATGGCAACCCCATTTTGATTGATGCGACTAGTTCGCGTGAGCCAGTCAAAGTGACTGTTTATGCCAAGGGTTTTTCTATGCCTTTGGCGGACTTTGATCTGAAAAAAGCCTCCGCGGAAATGGCTGTTGAACTGGGCACGATTACTTTGTCCGACAGTTGGTTGTTTAGCAGCATTAGTGAAGGTTTAGGCAAACTCGATCGTGCGATGAACATCAGCCAGAAACAAGAAGCTAAGTTCTCTAAGCTCATGCTGAGCATGCATGAGGGGGTCACCAAGACCAATGACCTTTGGTTGCAGATTGATAACGTGAGTTTATTTGGCAAGTCTCGTTTGGACACGTTAACACTTGGCACGCAGGGGTCGGTGGATCTCAATGCAAGCACCGTGAACATGGGATTGGCTTTGCCTGCTCAGACACTTTACAGCTTTGGTAAGACGTTGCGAAAATACATTAAGCCAGAGACTATTTTTGAAATGCCCTTAAACGGCCCACTCGACAATGTGCAACTCAATGGCTTAGACAAACTGGCAATTCAGTTGGTGGCAATGGTTGGCGTAGGTGAGTTGGCTGGCAAAAATCTCGGGGGTTGGGGTGCTGTGCTTGGGCAAGTTGCAGGTAATGCATTAGGCGGCGGTGATGTTAAAGAGTTTGAATCCAAACGGACATGGCCCAACAAGCCGGTGATCAAAGAACCGCAACCGCAACCGCAACCGCAACCGCAACCGGTGACACAAGAAAATAATACGCAGCAACAAGCTCAGCCCCAGCCACAACAAGTCCAACCCGCAGAGCAACCCAAGAAAAAAGAAAAGAACGATACCGAAAAAGTGATTGATATTCTGCAAGGATTGTTTCGGTAACACAGGTTGCGATCGATTTTGGATGTGGGGGGTGAATTTCTCGCAGGAATCCTTCGGCTTCCAGCGGCTTTTATAAAAAAAGCCGTAGGAAGTGACGACAGTCAATTCCTACGGGTGGTGGTGATAATTATTTTGTAGGTTTTTCCCCTATGATTGATCCACATCGCGTGGTCATCATTTACTCATCGTCATCATGCCCAAAGAGTCGCTTTTTAGCGAGTGATGCGGCCTCGTTTTGTTTTCGCGCACTGGCAATGATCTGTGCTAAATCATAATCCGCAGGCTCGGTGATTTTTAGATTGATCGGGTCCCCCTCAACCACATAGACCGTTTGTCCTAGCGTTTCAACGAGGCCTGCGTCATCGGTTATTTGCTGTGTGCTAACTTGACCGTCATCAATCGCAGCGTAGGCCTTGGTCAATAGTTCACGCTTAAAGACCTGAGGCGTTTGCACGAGGGCGATGTTGCTTCGATCTACCGTTTGAGTGACCTTGCGCACATTAACTTGCACTTTTCCCGCTGATCCGAGTATGGCATCCAATGGGTCACTCTCTGATTTGTTTTCACTGGGATCCAAGGCGGCAGTACGCTTTAGGGTTGCGCTGCACGTTACGGCTGGAATCACGGCATCGTAATCACTGGCTGCTAAAAGGACGCGGTCAATTATCTCCCGTGAGACCAGCGGTCTTGCAGCATCATGGACTGCAATATGGGTGGCTTGATGATTGACCGCAGCCAAAGCATTTTTAATCGTTTCCCATCGCTCAATTTTCCCGCCAGCAATCACGGTTATATTGTGAAATCCCAGCGTATCTCCCATTTGAGTTTGAAGGTGTCCACCTTGTCCGGATCAACGGCAAGGATGCACTGGCAGACTTGCGGGTGCTTGAGAAACGGAGCAATCGCAGCCATGAAGACGGGCTTGCCTGCTAAGTCCAATTCGAGCTTGGAGCGGTTGGGGCTAGCAGGTGAGTTAAAACGTTTGCTCTGGCCAGCGGCTGGCAAAATCACAGCGATTTGCATGGGAGGCTCCGATTAAAAGAGGACGAACAAATGTTGATGATAACAGGCATCACTGGCAAGAGCAGGTAGGGGGTTTTAGGGCTAGGCTCATGATTGTTCGTTTTTCTGGCAATGCATGACAATCATGGGGTTATGCAAAACAATAACGGATTGAGACGCTAGGGCCAAAGACCACCCAAGACCGCGAAAAACCTCGTTTGGGTTTAATAGATAAGGTTTATTAAAACTTTATAAGGGCCAGACGTGCTTGGCCTAGATTGGAGAAGTTCTATTTTAACATCAAGTCGAGGAAATAATGCGTCGATATAACAGATGAACGATTCGTTGTTTGATGGATAAAAAAATGAGTGGAAATATACGAGTAATCTGTCCAAATCTAAAGTGTCGGGCTATTCTTTCAGCCCCAGATCACGCACGTGGACGATTCGTCCGCTGCCGAATGTGTGGCATGAAAGTCCGTATCCCATCGAACACTAAGCCCAAACCTGAAGGGGCTGCTAAGGATTAATCTAATCGGCCTGGTGTGATTCAATTCTGCTGCGCTATCGTTTTACACATCATTAAATTCCAATAAGTCGTAATGATGCCATCGCATCGTGTTGAATTTGCGCGTATGCTGTTGACTATGTCAGCTGCATCAAATAGTTACAAGACACGACGTGGACTTGGTGTCCGCTCGGTCTGGGCGCATGGCGTTTTGGTCTTAGGCACCTTTTTGCTGCTGGCAATGTCATTCCCAAATCCAGGCTGGTCTATTTTGGCTCACGGGGCATTGGTGCCTTTGACGCTGCTTGCTATTCGATCCACCCGCAAACGCACATTACTTTGGACAACGTACCTCGGGGGCATCCTCTGGTGGCTGCTAATGATCCATTGGCTTAGTCGTGTGACCTTTGGCGGGTACGTGACACTCTGTTTTTACCTTGGACTTTATTGGCCGATGTATGTGATCTTGTTGCGGATCATGGATCAGCGAACCCGCTGGCCGAAGGTGATTGCTGTCCCCGCCGTTTGGCTGAGTCTGGAATTTATTCGTGCTCACGTCTTTGCAGGTGGGTTTGGCTGGTTTGCAATCGGTCATACCCAAGCACCTTTCCATCCATCGCAGGGGCCAGGGCAATTGGTTCAAATTGCAGATTTATTGGGTCACTGGGGCGTGAGCTTTTTAGTGGCGATGGGCAGCGGCATGATTGTGGATATGCTTCTACGGCCTTGGAACAAATCTTCACGTAAGTGGTATCGTTTGAGTCCTGCGATGCGTAGTGTTGCGTTGTGGATGCTGGCGATTATTAGTTCGCTGTTTTATGGTGCTTGGCGTATTCGGACAACGCCGGTAGATGGGCCATCGGTGAAAGTTGCAGTGGTGCAGACGAATGTGCCTCAAAGCAATAAACAAGCTCCTACGCCTGGGACAATGCTTGCAGATTGGACTCGTGCAATTGAGTTAACCACCGAGGCAGCCAAAGCGTCCAAGCCGGATGTGGTGATCTGGCCGGAGACGATGTCTCCATCTGCGTTTAATGCTCAGGCACTTGAATACTATCTAAACGCCCCGACGGCTGAAAAGGGATACGAAGTTTTTTACCATCAAACCCAAGCACTTGCCACGGAGCTTAATGCGCATCTGTTTATAGGAGCGCATGCGAAGTTTGATTGGGAAATTATCTCTGGGGACGATGATAGGCAGTTTGTGATCTCCACGCGTCGGTACAACTCGGTGTATCACTTTTTGCCCCAAGTCGGGCAGTCGGTGGTTCGGTATGACAAGATTCACCTGGTGCCCTTTGGTGAGTATATCCCGTGGGTCTCTAGTGTTCCTTGGCTTAAGAATCAGTTTATGCAACATTTTAGTCCATACAAAATTGATTATTCGCTTTCGCGGGGGACACAGATGACGGTGTTTAATGTGCCGGTCAATGGGCAGCAAATTCGTATTGCTTCGCCCATTTGTTTTGAAGACACCATTAGCCGGCTAGTGGGGCCTATGGTTTATGATGGCACAGGTCATAAACGGGTGGATGTCCTGATTAATCTGACGAATGATGGCTGGTATGCGGGCTCCGTTGAGGCTTACCAGCATGTACAAAATGCGGTACTGCGTTGCATCGAAAATCGGGTCCCCATGGCACGGAGTGTGAACACAGGGATCAGCGGTTTTATAGATTCAGCAGGTGCATTGACTCATTGGGTTGAGCGAGACGGTGCGTTTCAAAATGTCGATGGCTGGTCAACCAAAGAGATGATTCTTGATGATCGCCAAACGGTGTTTGGTAAGTGGGGACGCTGGCCGGTGGTGGTTTTAATGATATTGACCGGTTTGCGGATTGTCTTTTCACTCCTTGTGCCTCGAAAAGTGTTATAATTATTGGAACTTGTACCAAGCGGTCGATAAACTGGAATAACCGGTTTAGAACCGGGGGCAGGCACTCATTCCCCATGGGTGAAACAAGGCAATTAATGAACTATAACAACACTTGGTACCTGATCTAATGCAACTACAGATGGATGTAAGAATGATACGTACTCGCTGCATGACATGGATGTTGTTGATAATTTTTACGTTGTTGCCCGCTTCCTCTGCATGGTCTCAGGTGTTAACTGCTGACATTTATCAGGCTGCACAGAATCGAGCCGTTCAGCAAATTCTGGTTTCTGCCCGCAGTGAGGACCGTATCTTGCGTGCAAATGCGTTGGAGGCCGCTGAAGCGTTGCCCAACCGTATTGGGCCGTTGGTTCAGCAGGCATTGATGGATCCGCAAGAAGTGGTTCGCTACGCCGCTTTGGTGACCATTGGCAAACTCAAAATTAGCGGCGTTGCGACCAATGCCCGTCAATATTTAAATGATCCAAGTATGTCCGTGCGTGCCGCTGCCATTTTTGCCCTTGCGCGTAATTTTGGCACAGCTTCAAGTCATAATAACAGTGGCTGGGCGGTGGATATTTCTCCATTGGCCGACATGTTGATGAGTCAGAATCCGACCACACGGGGCAATGTCGTTTATCTCATGGGGCTCATGGGGGATGCCAGTGCGATTCCGTTACTTAAAATGGCCGCTCACGACCGGATGCCCAGTGTTCCTCATTCACGCGAAGTGATCATTCGGATTCAGATTGCGGAAGCCATTTACCGGTTAGGTGATGTGGAAGTTCTCGACTCGATTCGTGCGGGAATGTTTAGCCAGTTTGATGAAGTTCGCATTTTGTCTGCACAGATGACAGGGCGGTTATATGACCGCCAGTGGGAACCTGCTATTGAGATTGCACTTAAAAAAGATCCCATTGAATTAAAATTAGCTGCCGCCGGGACGTTAGGTCGTTTTGGAAATCGCCACGGCTTGGATATCATATTAGATGCTGCCCAGAGTCGAAGCGCGATGTTGCGTTCTCAGGCCGCGATTTGCTTGGGAATGTTCCGAAATGTCCCCCCAGCAACCCAGATGTTAATTGGATTATTAACTGATCAAGTTGAATCTGTCCGTCTTGCCGCTGCCGCTGGATTGCTCGGTGGTGGTCGTGATGGGCTGTGAGGAATGATTGGTTTGGTAGATGAATAAGTAGAAAAATCTTGTTCGCCATGCCGGTAGTGTTGACAAACCGTTGTATAAAAGATAGATATTGATCCTAAATACCCCCCGTTTGACATCATACATATGTAATGGCTTCCAAATAAGTTTGGATCGTATGTAGAGTAAACGGATGGCCAGGAGGTCGCTTTGAGCGTATTGACCAGATTATTTGTAATAGCTGTGACTGTTTTATCAGTTGCACTTGTCGCGGTTGTTGTACCTTTCGTCGCTAAGACGCAAGACTACCGATCGCAGGTTCAGGCAGCCCAAAACGATCGCGTGACAGCCGAGGTCACTGCGCAATTGCGAGATGCTGAACTCACTCGTCTGCAAGATCGGGAGAGTTCACGAAATGTGAAGCTCAATAGTGAGATTCAAGGTTTGTCTACGGAAGTAGCCAGACTCTCTGAAGAGCTCAACACATCCCGTGCATTGTTAGCCTCTGCGAAAGCGGAGAACGCCAATAATGGTGCAAACCTCGCACACCTTTCTGCATCACATGAACAGTTTGCTCTGATCGTTGAGTCGATGCGTAAGGAACTAAACCAACGCCGCGGTCAAGCATTGAATCAGCAGAAAAAGATTATTGAATTAGCTGATGAGTCTGATCGGCTCAAGGCTGAGTTGGATTCACTGACACGTCAGGTTCGTCAGTATCAGGAAACCACCGTTGCTTTGGAAGACCGCAATGCGGATATGGAAAAAATGCTCGGTCGTCTTGATCCTGCCATTCGCCAACAAGTCCAAGGCAATGACTCAAACGGTTCGATGGCTTCACGTCCCTTCATGCCCGATTACCTAATCGATGGCAAAGTGACCAACATTGCCCGTCTGGATGACGAAACATTCGTCGAATTGAATGTGGGTTCCAACGATGGTGTCGAAAAGAACATGAAATTCCGCATCCATCGTGATGGAGACTTTATCGCCAATCTGGTGGTGACTGTTGTGGATATCGATGCTTGCTCAGGTCGTGTGACTTTAGTCGATGACGGCCAGCAAGTGGGCATTGGTGACTCGGTTCAAACCGGTGGCCTTTAAATTAAGCAAGCTTTTGTAATCAACTTTTGTTAAGGAGATCGGGCTTGGCTAAGAAAAAAAAATCTAAAACTAAAGCAGC
>JAESSU010000082.1 GCA_016763955.1 Phycisphaeraceae bacterium
TAAAGCAGAAACCGGGGACCTTGATGCACAGTATATCTCCGAAGGAACCCGTTTGGAAAATCTGCGTAACGGTCTGGGGTTTACCCGTGGGAAATTCATCATCACTGATTCGTCAGGCCTTTCTGCCACCATCGACCTTACGCAAGGTGATGAAGCGACTATGGGGGATGTGATTAATGAAATTAACAGTCGTGGTCTGAGTATCACTGCTCGGATCAATGACACAGGTGATGGCATCCTACTGCAAGACACCGGCCCGGGTGTGGTCGCAATCACGGTTGAAGAAAGCGGTTCAACCACAGCTAAAGCACTAGGACTGTTAGGAACTGCGACCGCCCCAGGTGCAGACCTAGATGGCTCATTTGAAAAGACCATTATAATCGAAGCAACTGATACACTCGATGACATCGTAAGTAAAATCGTCGATTCAGGAATCGACATCAAAGCATCAGTGATCAATGATGGTTCCTCGGCGAACCCATACCGACTGAACTTGTTGTCATCTAAGTCCGGCAAGAGCGGGAAATTTATCTTTGACGATGGTGGACTTGGACTTAATACCTTGAATCTGGTTGAAGGTAAGAATGCGAAAGTGTTTTTTGGTTCTTCCGATCCTGCGAGGGGCGTTGCGATCACATCATCCTCGAACACGATTACGTCGGTGGTTCCCGGTGTGACAATCAACCTTAAAGATTCGAGCCCATCGCCTGTTCGTCTGGTGGTGGGCCGAGATAATGAATCTGCATCAGAGGCTGTTGGCAAGTTTGTCGAAGACTTTAACGCGGTCATTGAAATCATCAATTCCCTTGACGCTTATGATTTGGAAACTAAGACACGGGGCTTATTGCTTGGTGATAGTACATTAGGGCGCGTTAGCCGGTCTCTATATAGCTTGGTGAGTAGCCGTAATACTGATGTGAGTAGTCAATTTAGCACGTTGACACAGGTTGGGATTAAGGTTGGAACTGGCGGGGTGATCGCGTTTGACTCTTCCAAATTTATTACCGCGATTAATAAAGACCGCGATGCGGTTGAAAAACTATTCTCACTGCGCACGACAGCAACGGATCCCGATACCAGTGCGATTACGGTCACTGCCAGTGGTTTTGGTTTTGATTTTTCGGATTTACTTTCACGTCTAACAGACATCGATGGTACGGTTCAAAGCAAACTAGGGGCAATTTCCAGTCTAATTAATCTTAATGATGGCCGCATTGAACAGCTAACGGATTTGATCGGCGACAAACGCGCAAGACTTCAGTCGCAATTTAATGCGATGGAATTAGCACTTGCGAAATTGCAGTCTCAAGGTTCATCGCTTAATAACCTAGCAGCATTAGCAGCTAATACGGGTAGGAATTCTAACTAAAGCACAAACATAAAACATTATTAATACGATACGTTTGAGTCTTAGTTGGCTGACGTGTTTCTGTATGGTTGAGTCAAATGACGGTGTTTTAGAAAAGTCGCGTCCAATAATTATTTTCTCTTAAATTCGTATGCCTAACAACTAACGTGACGACTTATTGATGGCCGATAAATACATACAGAAGAAGTTACAGTAATGCTAGATCAAGGTTCTATCACGAATGAGTAATGCCGCGGCAAATCCATACCTCAAGACAAAAATTATGACGTCCAGCCCGCAAGAGCTACGTTTAATGTTGTATGAAGGTGCGATCAAATTTACGCATCAGTCCGTTAATGCCATTGAGGCTTCTGATTTTGAAGTTAGCTATAACGGGTTAATGCGGGCTCAGAAGATCGTACTGGAACTATCAACGAGCATGAATTTTAATATTGCTCCGGAACTCTGTGACAAACTCAGTGCGTTGTATACCTACATCTACCGTTTGTTAGTGGAAGCTAATATGCAGCGAGTTGTTAAGCCTGCTCGTGAAGCATTGGAACTTCTGGAATACGAACGCGAAACATGGATCATGTTGATGCAGAACGTTGATCAGGGCAAGGTACGCAACAAGCCCAGTCGCCATTGCAGATCGCAACGAATCCCCCCAGTCCTGCGTACGGTGGTCAGTCAAACGTGTCCAGTAGCTTCTCAGCTAACGCTTGACCCAACGTCATTACGTTTTTTTTGCTAATCTACTGTGATGGCACAAAATCTTAGTCACATCAAAAATCTACTCGCGTCCTATGGCCTGCATCCCAAAAAGCGTTTGGGACAGAATTTTCTGCATGACGCTAACAAAATGCATGCAATCTTAGCAGCTAGCGAATTGACTGCCGGACAACGTGTTCTGGAAGTCGGAGCAGGTACTGGCGCACTCACTAGCAGACTTTTAGAAGCAGGGGCTAATGTTTTGGCTGTGGAGGTGGATCGAGACATGTGGCCAATTTTGGATCAGGAATTTGCAAATAACCAACAGTTGCAAGTCATCCGCGGTGATATTTTGAAAACAAGAATAATCTTAATCCAGAGGTCATTGCGGGGCTTGGGGATGAGCCCTTTAAGCTCATTGCAAACCTGCCTTACAATGTCGCATCACCTTTGATTGTCACTTTGGTGTCCCAGTTCCCTCAAATGTCTCATGCAGTAATCATGGTTCAAAAAGAAGTCGGCGACCGCCTAGCAGCTCGTGGGGCTTCCGGGGGGGGGGGAAAAGATTATGGGCCATTGGGAATTATTGTTCAGGCGGTATGTGATGTCAAAGAAGTTTGCACTTTATCCCCTTCATGTTTTTGGCCTCGCCCGAGCATTCACTCTTCAGTGATTTTACTGACTCGTAAGGCTGTGCCAGTGACGGATAATTTGCCCAAATTTCAGGAATTGGTGCATACGCTCTTTGGTAAACGTCGTAAGCAATTGGGCAGTATTCTTGGACGTGATCAAGCTTTGCCGGAAGGTGTTTCTTACGAAATGCGTCCAGAAACGTTAAGCTTGGAACAACTTGCTGCCCTATGCAGTTTAATGAGTTGAAGCACACGCTGTGTGTGTGTTACGATGACCCTAGAGATAGCACGCTGTAAGGGAGTTTTTAGATGCGCATTCTCATTGCTATACCGGTCTATAACGAAGAACGTTATGTCACAAAGGTACTGGCTGAAGTTAGGCATTATTCCTCTGATATTCTAGTCATTGATGATGGTTCAACGGATCAGACACCGATGTTGCTCGCTCAGCAGCCGGTGGATGTGATTCGTCATGCGACGAATCGTGGTTATGGCCAGTCGATGGTGGATGCTTTTCGTTGGGCTTGCTGTTATAAGTTTGACTGGGTCATCACGATGGATTGCGATGAACAGCATGAGCCTGAAAGCTTGCCCATGTTTTTTAATGCCATTGAGAAAGATGATGCGGACATTATCAGTGGCAGTCGCTACATGTCCAACAGTAGTATGGAGGACATGCCCCCAGCAGACCGTCGTCAGATCAATCAGATTATCACCAAGCAGGTTAATGAAACTTTAAATCTTAAGCTCACCGACGGTTTCTGTGGTTTTAAGGCTTATCGTGTGAGTGCGATGGAGAAGCTCAACCTGACCGAACAGGGATATGCATTCCCGTTGCAGTTTTGGGTTCAGTCTGTTGCCAATGATCTGGTGATCCGGGAAGTCCCTGTCAGCTTGATTTATAATGATCCGAATCGCAGCTTTGGCGGGCCGCTTAATGATGCAGACAAGCGGTTGGCTCATTATCGTCCGGTCTTTGAGACGGAGTTAAAAGTCTTTTCTGATCGTCTTGATCGGTCCTGTGCGGGTAGTTGTAACGGTCGTTCTTAGGGGTTGTTTGTTTTCCGATGTCATTACCGATAGACACTCGTTTTTATGCCGACCCGTTGATGATTCACTGGCATCCTAGCGGAACGGTTTCCCAATTGGATCGCCAGGTTTTGGTTCAACTGGTCGAAGAAAATGCTCAGCACCTAGGAACAGGTTCGCTGCACGCCCAAGGTCCCATTATCGCCACTGGCCATCAGGCATGGTTTTGGCATCCTGGGATATTAGCCAAAGACATTGCGATGGCAGAATCTGCTCGATATCACGGCGGACATATGCTGCATTTGGTGGTGGATCATGATGTCCATCCTGCGATGCAGTTGCCGATCCCTCTTTTGCATGACCATGCGATGGTTCGCAAAGTGATCGAGCTTGCCAAGGTCAACGCCGAGATTCCGCTTGTCAGTCAGATGCCTGTGGATATCAAGCAGGTGCAAGACAATCTGTGGTATCTCAAACAAGAGCAGGCCGCGTCGTTGGGCCATGCCCTAATGGACATGCCTCATTGTGAAAATCTTGCTCAGCAAATTACAGTCATTCTCACCCGGCTGATGCACCGCTGGGTTGGGCAAGTGCCTATTTTGTATTCAACGCAATTGCTCGAGCTGCCTTCTGCAAAGCGGATCCTAAAACAGATGCTAGACAATGCGCTTTTTATGGCTCGCAGCTACAACAATGCTGTAAATCAACTGCCTCATGCGGGCATTGCACATCTTGCGATTGAACAGGATCGTATTGAACTTCCAGTTTGGCTCATTCATTGGGGCAAGTCCCGGTCAAGAGTTTATGCAGATATCGCAGATCACAAACCCGTCTTAGTCGATTCTGAGGGTAACGCGTTAGACCTAAGTAAAGACCTTTTGGCACCTAAAGCACTGTTTCTTAGCGCGCTCATGCGAACCGTCGTGAGTCAACTTTTTATCCATGGCAAAGGTGGCGGTATCTATGATCAAGTCACCGAAATCTGGTGGTCACAATGGAGACAAGAACATTTAAATCCATTAGCCATCGCCAGTGCAGACATCTACATGCACTGGGATATTCACTTTGCACAACAAAAAGATGTCGAACACGCCCGTTGGTATCTGCATCATCTAAAACACAATATGGATCGTTTTGCTGAGATGGGATCAGAACGCTACACCCAAAAACAAACGCTGATTAAACAACTGGCAAACACTAGGACATCACGCCAAGATAAAAAAAACGGGTTCAAAAAATTGCACCAAATCAATGACCAGCTCTGCCAAAAACACGCTGATATCCTTAACAAAGCTGATAACGAACTGACGAGAGCCCTAAGAGGTGTCGCCAATAAAGAGATGGCTTCACGCCGCGACTGGTCGTTTTTCCTCTATCAAGATTCTCAAATTCAACAGCTACAGAAAATGATCCGTCGAGCCAATGAGCATCGGCATGGGGTGTAAGGTTTTTCTGACGGGTCTTAAAAATCTTGCATGCTCAATAGGAGAGCTTGTAAAGTATAGCCATGCACAAACTTTTTAAGATGCCGTTTTTTATTGTCCCATGTATGTTTTTGGCATGTACCTCAATCTTACATGCAGATGACGATACTTACGATCTGTGGTACACCATCCTCATGAGCGGGCAGCCTAGTGGCTACTCACACCAAAGCTCCCAAAGAACTGCTGGGGGTAATCTGCTATTGCAGACTCAAACGCAAATCACCATTGCCCGACAAGCGATCAAAATTACCATCCAAATGGACACCACATTTCAAGAGTCAGCAGATGGTAAACCCTTGCGAGGTTCGTTGACTCAAACGCTTGGGACAATGAAGATGATTCAGAAATACACGTTTAATGAAGATGGCTCGATTAGCATGACCAGTGAGCAAAATGGTCAAGTGATCAAACAGGAACTTCCCAAGCCCACTCAAAAATGGCTCACCCCTACACAGTCTCAAAAATATGTACTGGATCAGTTGGCTAAAGGTCAAAAAGAAATAAGCTTTGTCACCATTGAACCCGCATCAGGCCCGCAACCTATTACGATCAAGATGAAATATATCGGCCAAGAGACCGTGCAAGTCATTGGCAAAGTCGTGCCTGCAATGCAATGGGAAATGACCACATCACTAATGCCCGGCATGATCACTAGGGCATGGACAAATGACAAAATTATTCCTATCAAAACCAGCATGACCCCCATGCCCGGCATGGAAATGGATGTTCTACTTTCGGATAAAAATTTAGCGACCCAACAGGTCAATCCGCCGGAGCTTCTGATTTCTACGATGATTCATCCCAATAAACCGCTGCCCAATCCAAGATCACTTAAGCAAGCGACCTATGAATTAATCATCAAACCAAGTGCAGCAGGTGAGCCTAAAGTTCTGCGTGATAGTTTTATTCAAACAGGCTCGCAACGGGTTAAGTGGATCGATGATTATCATGTGCAAATCACTGTCAATGTAAAGTCTCAAGCGATTAAGGGGGAGGCCAAGCCCGATGCAAAATATCTCAAAGCAACGCCGGTACTGAATCACCAAGACCCTCAAATCAAGCAAGCGATTATCCGAGCGTTAGGCAATCAATGGGATCAAATCCCCACCATGGAGCGTGCGGTAAAGTTGTGTCATTTTGTAAACGGTGAGATTAAGAGTAAAGATTTGTCCGTCGGATTTGCTTCTGCTAGTGAAGTAATTCGAACAAGGCAGGGCGATTGTTCTGAACATGGCGTGTTACTTGCTGCAATGTTAAGAGGCGTTGCGATTCCAAGCCGTGTGGTTTCGGGGCTGATTTATGTGGACGAATTCTTAGGTCAGAAAAATATTTTCGGTTATCACATGTGGAGTCAAGCATGGATTGATGGCCAATGGGTCGATTTAGATGCTACACTTTTAAATGTGTTTGATGCAGCTCATATTGCCATGGTGGCTAGCAGCACTGGGCAAGGGCAGACTTTAAATGACATGGTCAAGCTCACGCCCTTAATTGGACGATTGAGCATTAACGTTTTAAGTGTTCGTTAAATTTTGAACGATCTATACCAATCGTCAATGACCTAGTCCTGTTGCTTGTGTACACGCCCCTGAGAAGCTTATTTTAAGACGCTAAATCGTTTTGTCGCGGACAAAATCACCCCTCCCGATGGATATAAAAAACAGAATAGAACATCCAATGAAAATCAGCTCACCACCCGCATTTCCCAAACGTCCTAAAACGGCACACAAGGGGACATTCTAAACGATTTATATTGTGGGCGGCCAATCTAACATGCTCGGTGCGCCTGCATTGACGGCGCTAGCTGCATTGCGAAGTGGAGCAGGGTTGGTCAAGTTTGTTACTGATAAAAAATTATTGTCCAATCTTCTGCTCCTTGAGCCTTCTGCAACAGCGGTGGCATTGTCGGATAACACGGTGAATCTTGAAGGTGTGTTAGCTGAAAATGATCCTGATGAAAGGGGTGTTTTGGCAGTGGGGCCGGGGATGGGGAAAACGCCTCAGTCCATGGCACGGTTACTGAGTTTGATTTCAACCAATCGTGCCCTTGTGTTAGATGCAGATGCATTAAATTTACTTGCAGATTCAGAGCAAATACTTGAGCCTTCTGCTGCGTCTCGTATTCTTACGCCTCATCCAGGTGAGTTTAGACGACTTGCTAAATCTCTAAATATTGAGCTTGGTCTTGTGAAAACCAAACACCGCGTCATGGCAGCAACGGCGTTAGCAAAACATCATCATGCAGTGGTCGTCCTCAAAGGCTATCAGACCATCGTGGCTAGTAGAACCCAGTGTTATGTCAATCAGACGGGCAATTGCGTGCTTGCAACAGCAGGTAGCGGTGACGTTCTAACGGGCATCATTAGTTCGCTGATTGCTCAAGGACTTGATGGATTTGAGGCTGCGGTGCTAGGGGTTTACCTACATGGGCTAGCGTCTGATTTGTGGGTCAAAAAAAACGGGCCTGTGGGACTGTTAGCCCGCGAGCTAGCAGACATGTTGCCTACTGCGATTAAGAAATATAGTTTGTAATGATTTTATTTATGCCCATCTGCGGTCCCTTGCTCCCAACGCTTGTGATAGCGTGAGATGGGCATTTTGCTAAATTCACTTTTGCATTGGTAACAAATCAATGCAGGTTTTTTGAGCAAATAAATTAATATATCAACAAAAATGACTAGCCCTAGCACAATCAAGGCAGGCACGATCCACGTGTTGTAAATCAAGATTAGCGAAATGACCGCTGCAAGTGTGATCGTCACCAGCGTGGTGATTTGCGGGAAGCTATTTTTGACATACATATCTGAGCAGCTGCAAACCGGACAGTGTCGCAGACATTTCTCATCATCTAATGCACCATGCCAATCCATCGCGATCTGATGGGGCTCATCATCGGCTTTCTTGGGATCTGCTGGAAACCGAATCATGGCGGGAGGGATCGTGTTGCCTTGCGTTTGAATGACAAGGCGTTGCTGGGATTCTTTAGTGCGGAGTGTAA
>JAESSU010000083.1 GCA_016763955.1 Phycisphaeraceae bacterium
AGCCAGAGTATGCAGATTGTTAGGCAAGCCAATAAGGTTCGGCGTCGATAAGCAAACATGCCCGTGAACAGGGCGCTAATCACTATTAACGTTCCGAGCATCCACCACACTGTGGGGCCTGCCCCAAGTCCGATGCTTGCAAAGGTCCACGTGGTACCGTTTTCTACTAGCGATGAAAGTGTTTGGGTTGCTAACGTGGTCAAGCCGTTAAGTAGTAGTGCCATGCTCGGGAAGAACATCCCAAGCATGATTTTTAAAAATCCAAAGCCGAGCATCAATGTGACAATGGGCAACGCGAGCATCGTCAGGATCATGTTCCAAGGGCTTAGCATTTGGTAGTGATAAGCCACCATGGGTAATGCGATGCTAAAAGCCACAAAGTTCACCGCGATGTAATCTGCAATTCGCCGCCCTATTCGATGTCGGAAATGTTCGATGAGTTGAACCTGCGGGTCTGGCCAGAGAAACCGACTGACATTCGGGACAAAAGCGATCAAGCCCGCCACGGTGCCAAAGCTCAGTTGAAAGCCGGGCGTAAATAAATCCGCAGGTCTCCAAATCAAGACAAACAAAACAGCGAGTCCTAGGATGTTAATTCGTCCGATGGTTAAGCCCGTCAGTGAACAAAAACAAAACGCAGCAGCCATGACGCCAGCCCGTGCGATGGGTACGCGAGTGGGTACGACGATCATATAAAACGTTAGTACGATCACCACCACCCAAACTGCTCGATGTGGATATTGCGTAAAGATTGTTGCGCCGATGAGTGTTAAAAATAAGAGGATTCCTAAATGCGCTCCGCTAATCGACAGTAGATGTGCCAAGCCTACCGAACGGAACGCTTGGTCTAGGCCATCTAAATTCCCCCCGCGTTGACCGAGTAACATAATCTGGAGTAGCCCCAGTTCACGGCCATTGGGATCCATTCCGATGGACAGTGCATTAACAGCATGTGCTGCACGCCAAGCGCGGAATCGCCTAATTGAGTTCCATCCGCCTTGGGTTTCAAAGCGTTTAAGGGTTCCGACTCCGGGCAAGGTTAGACGAGTGAAAATATCTTGCCCGGCAAGCATTTGACGATAATCGTATTCCCCAGGATTGGACGGGCCTTGTGTTTTGCGAAGCCAGCCGGTGCATTGAATTCGGTTGCCGGTGTTTAAACTAGGGTCGATTTGTTGGACTTTGACGAGGACATTGCCCGATGCTTGATGAGGAATCCCGTGACGGGTGATGGTGTCAGTAGCGATGACAAAAAGTGTTGCTGGAGATTGGTAGCTAAATTGTCCTAGTGCGCCGCGTTGGGGCGAGCTTAGGTGAATGGGGCTGATAATTGTGCCTGTAAGTTGTATGAGCTGAGACTGCCCCGAAGCATATTGGCGGACATCATCAGCGCGTAGATATTGGTGATGAACTTGATACCAGTTTGCAAAACCTGCGGCGGCAGCCATGAGTAGTAGCACACGGCAAATCGGCGTAGCCTTGCGTTTACAAATGCAAAATGCCCCAACTCCTAACAGCATAAAACAAAAGGTTAACCAAAGCGTCGGCGTGCCTAGTAGGTTCCCCATTGCCACGCCGATCATGGCTGCCAGCGCAAGGTAAGCTAGCCACCCAAGATGGTGTGCAGTGGGATCAGTTGATGGGAGTCCTAACGGTTCTTGGTACATCAAGCGATATCATACCTAAGACAGAAGTCTTCAACGGCATTTTCTTGTTACGGGTTTTGGCGATGTTGTCTGAGTAATAGATTGCATCGCGGTGTTTTCTCGATAGCATGAACAGTCAATGAATCAACAGACACCCTCTGTTCTTGGGAAATTAGATGCATGGATGCAGGAACACCCCTGGCATCCACGGCTATTGCCTTATGTTCTCTATGTTGTTTTGCTTGCATTAATAGGTATGGCTACGGCGTATCAGCCAGCTCTTTATCCGGTTTTATATTGGCTCCAATGTGCGGTCGTTGCGTGGCTACTTTGGCGGTATCGCAAACTTACGCCGGAACTCAATTGCCAGTTTCATTGGCTTGCGATCCCCGTGGGCATCTTGGTTTGTGTGATATGGATTGGCCTGGGTCAATGGATGATGCAAACGTTCCCGGATCGTTTTAAACCTTCACTTGATGACAAACCGCATTTGTTTGCGACGATGTCACCGATGATGCGCTGGACGAGTTTGTCTTTGCGTGTGTTGGGTATGAGTTTGTTGGTGCCTATGTTCGAAGAGCTGTTTGTACGTTCATTATTGCTTCGGAGTTTTCATCGTTTTCGAGGTGTGGTCATCGGGTTGGTGCAATGGGGACAGGACTTGCCACTCATCGGTGAATGGCTGATGCATACTTCCATTGCTAAGCGAGCAGATCAACATGAACATCCCTTTGCCAGTATGTTTAATCAAACCGCTTTGGGCGCACTGAGCATCACCGGCATCACGCTTAGTACGTTGATCTTCACCCTTGGTCATGGCATGCGTGACTGGCCGGCTGCGGTGATTTGCGGCGTGTTTTATTGCTTGTTATTACGTGTGACACGACACAAGGGACTTGGCCCAGTCATTTGGGCGCATGGCATCACCAACGCGCTACTCTGGGGATACTGTGTTTATTACAGTGATTGGCAATTTCTGTAAGTGGATCACGTTAGTTTGTGATCACTAAGAATACGAAAAATATCTTAAAAACTTCCGGGGGTTTCGTGACCGGTTAGGTTGATTTTTTCCCAGCCGCCAAGTTTCCAGCGAGCAAAAAAAGTGATCCCCAACATACTGACATAGACCGTTGCAGCGACCCATGGTGCGACAATACCTGCATCGGGGAATTGGAGTGTGCTCCAGTATCCACCTGCGAGCATAAAGACACCTGCATAGACTGCCATGATCACTGCTGGGCCATGTGTGTCTCCCGCGCCTCTTAATGCGAAGCTGTAGGTGATTCCCAATGCGTCAAAAATTTGGAATGCTGCACAAATCGCAAGGACGCTCACTGCCCAGTTGATGACTATTGGATCATCAGTGAATACTTGGGCTAATTGACGGCCAAACAGTAAAAAGAGCAACGCCACCATGCCCATGTAGATTAAAGCGATTTGTGATGCCATGCGGGTGTTGCGTTTGGCTAGTGAGGTATTTTGTTCACCAATACATTTGCCCACAATAGAGGATAATGCAACGCCCAATCCGATGGTGGGCATGAATCCTAGATGCAGATATCGGATCGCTAGATTATGTGCTGCTTGCTGAGAGGGATCGAAGGTCAATCCGCCATTTTCATCAAAGGTTCGCCCGACTAAAGACAGGGTGAAAACCGTAAACGCAAAAATGTCCGCGACATGTTGTACGCCAGAGGGCAGGCCAAACCAAATGAGGCGTTTGAGTTTTTTCCAATCGAGCTTGAACATTTTGACCGTGTGGTAAAGCCGATTGCGCTGGGGCATGAGGAACCATACGAGCATGATTAGGGTTTGGATCACAGCTGCGATATTCGTTCCCCATGCTGCACCTGCTATGCCCATGGGTTCAAAACCCAGATGCCCGAAGATCAGAACTCAGTTGCAAAAGATATTGATGATATTGGCTGTGATTGCTGCGACCATACCCACGACAGGTTTGTGAATACCGTTAAAAAAACTAGAGAGTGCAATCGCCAGTAACACGGGCATGATGCCGACGATGCCGATGTTTACATAGGTGATTTCCATTTGTGCGACGTTGTCATTGTGACCCACCCAGTTAAAAAATTCAGGCACGAACCAATAAACCGGCAGCACCGCTAGCCCCATTGCAAGGGCAACATAGATTCCCTGCCATGTGTACGCTGCGCAGTCTGAAAATTGTTTACGGCCTAGTGATTGGCTCACCAAACTATTAACCATGACAAGCACGCCCATGCCAAAGCTAATAAAGCAGAACAGAAAAATGCCTGCGGGCATGACAGCTGCCATCGCGTCTATGCCCAGCGTACTGACCATTGCAAAGTCCACGAATTGCATTGCGGTTTGGGAGACCATCGTGGCAATGATCGGACAGGCGAGCTTAAGCATCTTTACGAGCAATTGACGATTCGTTATCTGAGCGAGATCGGCTGCGGGCAGTATTTGTGAATCATTTGATTCAGACATCAATTTAAATCCCATTCAAAAAAATAAAACACATGCTCATGCAAGTGAGATAAAAAGCAATGTGTTGGTGTCAAGGTCAGAGGGTTTTATTGTGAAGTATCGTGTTGGGTGCAGCGATGACTAAACAAAGATCTCCGAGACTGGCAATGCTAATTGCGAAAAAATACTAGCAGGCATATGAACCGTCTTCCAACTTTCACTACGGACTTTCATATGTAAGCGGTACTGGTCTAGGGTGATGGCATAGGCTGTATACCAACGCTCATCATAGACAAACATATTTTCAAATAATGCTTCGCCAGGTAATTTGTCACACCAAAAACAAAATGCAAAGCAGGCTTGGTACTCCGGGCCAAAGAGTTTTTCCCATTGCTCTAGGTAATCAATGTCATCTGCGGTGACCCAGTTTTGGTAGTTCTTGCTTTTGCCAGTGTGTTTTCGCCCTTTGACATCCACCAGTAAATTTCGGCCTGTGGTGGGATAGACAGCAAGTCAAAGTTTTTTAAATTGTG
>JAESSU010000084.1 GCA_016763955.1 Phycisphaeraceae bacterium
AACCATTTAATGGCCCTTTTACCTGCCATCCGCCACCATGAATGAGATTCACTGGCCCAATTTTTATTCGCAGGCGACTCTTAAATGTGATGCCCAAGATAATCGTTGCATTGTTTCCCACAGGATGATCTTGCAAAAATGCTTGAGCAGCAGGGTTGCCGGGTGCGCCTGAAACCAAATGGATGCTATTTAATTTTTGATCTTGGTTTGGCGTCTTTGTTCCCTTGGCCTGATTTTTAATAATCCAGTCATTCGCTTCATACGATGTTATTTTAAATGGTGTCACAGGAAGCGTCGCTAAAAGTCTAGGCGAATCGATCCCTTGAGAATAGAGTATTTTCGGTTCTGATTGAAGCAAAACAGGCTCTACAATTAGCGTATCCCCTCCCCAAGTACTTAATGTCAGATGCTCAGGAGACTCGTTTAGCATCTCTAAATCTCGAGCCAAGGATTGGCCATTATAAACAACGTCTATGTTATTACCGTGGATTGAAATTTCGATCGGCACAGCGTGATCATTCACCTCTAAAGGTTGAAAGAGTTCGCCGACACCGGTGGCAAAACCCTTTGTCTGCCACCTGCCGCCATCACGATAAATCCTCGCTTTACCCAAAAAGATTTGGACCCTGCCTGTGTGGTGAATGTTTAATTTCGCATATCCATTGGGTGTCATTGGATTCGCAGTAAAAGCAATATTCGCATAATTTCGCCAGATTGTGGAGCTAAGTTTGATACCACTAGGTTTTTCATTGCTGGAAATCTCAGTCATCTTGACGCCGCCTGTGGGGCCAGTCATTTTCCAATCTTGCTTGCGATAGCCACGAGTCCGCCATGTTGTTTGGTCCGTTGTTTTTTGTGTCGCATCTAACTTACGGACTTTGAAAACCAGACATTGGTACCCTTGCAGAGTGGTTTTGTAAATGCCCGAGTTCCTATTGATTTCCGCCCCTGTAAGCATCTCTGACACGCTCACTAGATTTGAGGGAAAAAGTTCATTGAGGTCCAGTTGAATTTCGTCTGATCTAAAGTCTAAGTTGCCAACTACGATTAAAGCTTGATCTGCATTAAGGTAGTAAGAGACTTTGGAATATTTGCTAGTAAGTTTAACGTGAGGCCCAACACGCCAATACGGGTAATAGGTTGTTTGAGAATCGTCTTCAAAACCATCATAGATTTGACTTGTTAAATTAGTGCCTTGAATTTCATTATCATGAAGCAACGCATGGGTGAGGCTCCAATAGTAGCCTTTGGTTTTTCGCCATGTTTTTTCCCAGAAAACAGATCTGAATCCCCAAGGGTAACCGTTGTATCCAACAGAATAGACCGGCTTGGAAATTTGATAGCCCGGACGATAACGAGAAAGTTGTTCGCCTTCCATATAGTTATCGATGAATGAAAGCGCGTTGATCGTTATGGATCCTCCCGTATGGGCCACAAATTTAACCTTGCGGCCAGCATCTTGGAATATCCCTCGCATTCGTTTGAGATACCGCCTAGTTTCTACCACTTTGGATCGCAGGTCTTGATCCCATACAACCTTTTGCACTTGCCCACAGCCATACTTATGTCCGGGATTTTTGCATCCCCAAATATTTGCCAATCCATCAGAGACAATACCATCGACCTTTGTTGCACGGGCAAGTTTATCAAGTCCCCATAATTGCAGATCACCTTCAGGCCCTCTTTTGCATGTGTAATAACAGGGAACATTTTTCCCGGGTTCAAAAGCACGGCGATAAAAAATCCAAGCTGGCAGCCCCATTAGGTCTTCTTTAAATTCCTCAAAGCCGGGCGCATTTTCAGCCAGCCCCTGACAGGTATATAACGTTGCAACCTTGCCATCGTCATGAACTTTATCAGCCCACTTCTTTAGCATGTCGATTTTTGCAAGGTCTGGATACCCCTGCCAATCGCTCCATTTTTCCCAATACATTTTCACACTGCCACGTGCTTTAACCAAGCTCACTGGTTTGGTGGGCGTGGGTTGGAGGAAAAATCTAAAAATTTGTCCTTCAGACATTTGACCTTTTGCGTCCACAAAATTCAGCTCTAGCCATGTACGATCTGGCGTCTGAATAATGCGTATCTGGTGACGTACATCCGTCGAAACAAAGGGACTGGTATCAAAATTAAATGAAATACCTTTATCCTCATATCCGACCCAAATCGGGCCTGCGTTCGTATCAAGGCCAAAGCCTGTGAGTGCTTTGGAGTCTTGTGTCAGCACGCGATAAATATACTTAGCCTTGTCTGGATGAATCGGGATGCGGACGGCAAGTCGCGAAACTTGCTTCGCATCTTTACCTGTTAATTTCATTTTGACAACGGTAAAACCGTCATAGTCCAGAAGGCTTCTAGTCTCTAGATTCAAACTGCCCGCAGAAGAATCTGAAGTGATTCGAACACTATTTCCTTCGGGACTGACTTTCAGGTCTTTCTTCTTAAACGTGATGGGCTTGCCATTGATTTCAACAACGACCTGCGAAGGGCCTGCAAGGAATTCACCCCATTGGTCAATAATTGAACTATAAAAACCAAAGTCTCCAAACCCAATGGTCTTGTCTAAAAGTTTAACAGTTTGTTTGTTTACAGCAGGTTTGATCCAAGGTTGGCATATTTTTTTGTCAACATAGTCCATCCCCACCTGCGTGCCTAGCCAATTCGGGGCGACAACCTTAGCGAGCAGTCGCTGGATCCGAACCATTTCATTTTGCGACTTATCACGCACGACGAGCGTCGCGTTTCGCTGAGGCTGATCGCCTGGCATTACATCAAGAACAATGATCTGTTTCGTCTGCGTTGTCAGTGCAACAGTTTTGCTTTCCAGACCTTCCACGTCAAAATAAGCAGTTAGCCCCTCTTGTGGCGTGTCCTGCTTGATCGTCGCTACAATCGCACCAGAAAGTGGGTGGTAGCTGATCTTTCCTGTTGTCTGAGGATTCGCAACCGACTTCTTTTGCGATTTCACTTTGCTTTGGCGTTCAAGTGTTTTCTCGCCTGCCTGATCAGCTTTGAGTAGAACTATTTTTCCTAAGGGCATCGGGTAATACCCGCCAAAATTAGAGAGATACCATCCCATCATCACTGGCGGGCGGAAACGAAAAAGGTTGATATACACGCCCTCTTCTTGAAATCCCCCTGTCGCGAAACTATCCCATGGGATGCGCATTTCGACGGACCAGCCGTCTTTCGTTTTAGTCGTAAATCCTTCAAATTTCGGCTCTGCAAGAGGGGTTTCATTATATGTCCGAGATTTACTTCCGGCAGCGTTGACCGTGAATTGATAGTAATGATCTGCTCGAGCTGATTCCGTTCCTGATGCGCCAACATAGCCGCCCATGTTCTGCACTTCACGCACGACTTCGTGACGGTCACGGACGCCTAAAACCACCTGCAAAGCATCATCTAACGAAAGCTCATCCATCGTATCTCTGTTAAATGCCTGTGGGTAACCTACTTGATTTTCGTGACAAAACGCACCAATCCAGATGGCCTTGTCATCGTACTTGATTCGTAAATCAGTCCCCGGAAATTCGGAGATATCTTTCGTCGATTTATGATCATTGGCTTTCATTATATTGAGCCAACCATGGACTTTGAGTTGCGTTGCGTCTTCCCATTCCTGCGGATCAAGCTTACCGTCCAAAACCACAGGAACTGTCAGCTGGGGCACCATAATCTTTGGCACCGGGCGCTTTGGCTTGCCCGCTAATACCTGTTGAGGCATACCACAAAACAAGATCAATATGGCAATCCCAAAGATGCCTCGAATCGATAAATACTTCATCACCATTTAAATGGCTCCAGATTGAAAAAATTACGAATAAAAAAAGCGCGTACATCATCTAATCTCACGTGGGAAATCTTCCACATATTATTCGTGAGTGCCTGCGAATAAAGTCTACCAACCCGCCTAATACCAACTTTTTTCAGGAATATGATCGCGAATAGGAAGTACGACCCACTTTTTAGGAGCAAGCCTATTTATATGATTATCGGGAAACAGAAAATTGCTTGTTCCATCGTGACGGCGGTCTTCGAACTGCCCTTGCACGCCGTTTTGATAGTGGAAGAACGTAGCTTCTGTCAGAATCATCCCCGTTGGCTTAAGGTCATCAAAACGAACATACCTGTGAATAGGATCATGGAGAACCGCAATCCATCGGGCTTCCGATGAGACTGCATATTGTGACCATACCGCAGCCGGGTTATAGCCTGTTCCCGAAAAGATTGGATCTTCAAAAGCTGTCGCAGCAGATATATTACCTAAATATTCCGTCTTATTAAGAAGTTGAGTCGACCAAAGCTGGTTGTTTTTTGCATCAGGAACCCCCATATGCACCCAGCCCTTATAGTCCATCGTGTAGAGATTCCATGCCAGACCTATGGTCCGAATCCTAACGGCACACTGAAGCGTCCTGGCACTATTTCGTGCCTTACCCAATGCAGGTAATAGAATCGCAATCAACAATGAGATGATAGAAATCACAACAAGCAATTCGATAAGCGTAAAGCCAATAGAACCCTTGTGTGGATTGTTTTTTGATAGGCCATGGTGTTTCCTTTTTATAAGTTTGATTTATACTATTCACTACCTGCCGCTAAATTCATATCGCACGTGTGGAATCACGAGGAATTAATTCGGGGGCGATCAATACATCCGAATGATTATCTAAAGAATGCTCCCCCTTCAACACGCCACCAAGCACACGCCATGCTTCTTGAGCTAGTTTGGCCGTTGACAGACCAATGGTGCTCAACGGCACTAGCTGCTGCTTGGCCGAAGGAATATCATCACACCCCATCACAGAAATATCCCCGGGGACATCCATCCCCTTGTTTCGCA
>JAESSU010000006.1 GCA_016763955.1 Phycisphaeraceae bacterium
CTACCGTAGGACTTAATAAAATTTTCACCCCAGCAGCGAGTTCGCCAGTGGCACAACTGCATGCCATCTCAGTGGGCAATGGGTCGTGCTACCTATTAAGACTGCGTCCTAACCAACGCTTTAAACGCGACCTTGTAATTCTTTTTGACTGCGGCTCACACCAGTTTATGGACCTAGGCAAACGCACTGTGGTTCCCGTGCTGGAAAATTTAAACATCCGACAAATTGATTACCTGATGCTTTCACATGCAGACATTGATCACTATAGCGGGACGCTGGATGTCGCTGATGCAATCACCATCAAACAAGTGCTCTTACCTGCTCATATGTTAGAAGATGCTCAGCAAAATCCACGCAAAGCAACCGCACGTCTGCTAGATGGACTCGAACAACGACAAATTCCCATCCAAGTCGTTGCCGCAGGCTGGGAATATCAATTCGGCAATCACAACCTAAAACTCATCTGGCCCCCGCCCCCCCCGGAAGTTTTCTCAGGTGTTGCTTTAGACACTGTGATGGATATTGCTACGTTTGAAACGATAAAAGACAATGACTCTTCGCTAGTACTAAGTGTAAAAACCTCTGGTCGGCGGATATTACTCACCGGTGATATTCAGCAGCGTGCGATGACCACCATGCTCGCGCGAAAGATGGATCTATCAGCGGACATCATCGACCTGCCACATCACGGGAGCATTGTCCCTAGTACTGCCAATTGGCTCATGGCTGTGGGGCCCAAAATTGCGATCCAATCTGCAAGTTGGTCCAGACTCTACCAAGACAAATGGCCTGCATTACTTAAGCCTCTAAACTTGCCTATGCAGCGACTTGTCACAGCTAAGCGAGGCATGATCACCGTCCAAATTAGTAAAAATGGCACGATCACAACCACTGATTTTTTATCTGATCGCTAACAGACGCTTAAGCACACTTATTCGAGGATTGATCAGGCTCATTGGCAACAGGCCCAAAAAAGCCCGCAATCTTTTGATAAAGACTCTCACGGTTAATCGGTTTGGTGACAAAGTCATTGCAACCGGCTTTCATACAAGCCTGACGGTCATGATCCATCCCATTGGCAGTCAACACGACTATCGGCAATTTGTATCCCTTTAGACGCAGATTGCGCATCGCTTGAATCCCATCCATCACAGGCATTTGCATGTCCATGAGAATGAGTTCGTAGGGCGTGCCAGCGGACATTTCCTGCATCGCCAGGTCAAAAGCAATTTGGCCATTGAGTGCAAGGTCAACGGTAATCCCCTGTTTTTCTAACATCACCCTGATGAGTTTCTGATTAACGAGATTGTCTTCAGCCAGAAGAACCCGACCCCTAAGAAATCGTTGCTCAGTATTTAAAGAACTCGCATTAAGTTTGGGTTTTGTGATGGTACGCGGCTCCATGAGCATCCGAACATTTTGTAGTGGGCCTGGATTAAGTGATACGACAAAACGACTACCCACATCTAATTTGGAACGGACCTGAATATCACCACCTAACATTTTGGCTAGTCGTCTTGAGATCACCAATCCGAGGCCGGTTCCGCCGAATTGACGGGTGATGGAACTATCTGCCTGACTAAAGGGCTTAAAGATTTCTTGTAATTGTTCTTCATTCATGCCAATCCCTGTATCAGCGATTTCAATCGTCAAACGAGGTTCACTATGATCCGCTGAGGAGCATCGAACGATGATTCGGATCCCGCCGGAATTTGTGAATTTAATCGCATTGCCCACTAAGTTAACAAGGACCTGTCGAATCCGAACAGGGTCTGAAAGAATATGTTCCGGAATTGGGCTGTCATACTCGACAGTCAAGCTGATCTTTTTCTCAGTCGTCCGAACAAACATCAATAAACAGACATCAGCAATAATGTCGCCGATTGAACATTCAATACATTCAATCTTCATTTTCCCTGCTTCAATTTTGGAAATATCCAAAATGTCATTGATGATGATTAATAAACTATTGCCGCTATCCTGAATGGTTTGAATATATTGTGTCTGTTTTTCACTGGATTCGGTAGGGTCCATCAACAGATCAGTGTACCCAAGGATCGCGGTCATGGGTGTACGGATTTCGTGACTCATATTGGCCAGAAAAACACTTTTGGATTCGTTAGCTGCATGAGCTTGCTCTTTAGCCAACTCTAATTCCATCGATCGCTTTTCTAATTCCACCATCCGGCAAAAAGCTTCTTCTTTGAATTTTACAGCATCTTGAACATAAGCATTCAACACAATTTGAGACCCAGAATAAGCCTGAAGTATCGCGATTTGATACATGGAGAAACCCAATAGCGGGACGAGGCAGCCAATGAGCTTAAGCATGTGAGCAACCATAAACAGCGAGTCATGAGGCTCAATAGACATCGCTTTGGCTACCTGCCCTAAACAGATCAAACTGATAGACAATATCATCCACCACAAAAGCATGTCTTGAGTCTGATAGAATTTCCGAGAAAATAGAATCAATGCTACGGCCAACAAACACAAAGATACGATCTCCAACGGACGACTCAGTATCATAGCGTTCTCAAGCAAAATGGAAAGCATAGGCACAAACAAGCACACAAGAACCACACTTAAAGTAGCACTCAAAATACTTACCCATTTCCAAAATAAACTCTTACCCATTTCATTCAATTGACTAAATTTGTTTAAAACCACCCCCGCAATAACCAACAGTCCCCCCATCAATAACTGCCCCACATGCTGATGAAGATACGCATGGTTCTCCGCTTGATAATTGAACCTGTGTCCCCAAGATTCCATCACCCAATTAAAATGAACCATCTGGTGGACACCATAGGACAAGAAGGCCAAGCCCACACACATATAAAACACGTTGCCCATGGAATAAAACCAAATCAATAGTACAAAAGCCACCAGTAGGCTCATCGTGGCTGTGATCAACTCGACAGTGACATGAAATTCTGAACTGGTAAGCCATGGGTTGCTGTATAACAATGGATATAGGCTGCAAATAATTGCCATGTACAAACCTACAAACAACAAGCGGTATTTTGCCTGTGATGGGGTCACCGTCTTTGATAGGTTTCGTCTGCCAATGGGAATCCATTGCTGATTATTTGCATGATCCTGATTCATTTCAACACTCCCCGTAGCTTTACGGTCTATTGCGTTAAAAAAACCAGAGCGTTAAACGTGCTCAAAGACACGTTTGATCCGATTATTCAAAACAAAGATTCCGAAACAAGTACTCCCATTGGATCGACTGTAATTTAGAATAAATCCAGTTATATCAAAAACGTATCACGCTTTTACAATGGCTATCAGCCCTGGAGACACCGTTCGCTGTTTTTATTGGACAGGCTATAAAAATCTAGTACTTTTGTTAGCCGATATTACAGCTTAAGTAAGCCTGTAAAGGGACTTATGGCCTCGCCGTCTTTGTCGATGCGTACATTCGTTAGATAAAAGCTATTGCGAAAGGGCTAAGACACAAGCCACCCGGCCGCGCGGTTGTGTTTCGTTACCGTTGTAGTCATTGTAGAAAACCCATTTCCCATCGGGACTAAAAGCTGGATGTGGGTGCCAGGGTTGGAAGCGATAGCGCGTTTGTGCCAACAGTCTACGTTGGGAAGTTTTCGGGTC
>JAESSU010000085.1 GCA_016763955.1 Phycisphaeraceae bacterium
ACCATTGTTATTTTCGCAAACAACACCACCACCGGTTCCTTCAGTGGCACCTCAAATGGTGGCCGACAAGGAGCGGGTGCAACAGGCGGTAGCGGAGGTTCCCCAGGAAAAGGAGGCTCCGGGAGTTCTGGCGGTGGTGCAGGGTCAGCTGGGGTTTCAGGAGCAATTGGCGCCAACGGCGCCGATGGTATCGAGGGTTCTATCGTTGTTAAAAAAGCTAATCCCATTAGCTTCAGCAGTATTTCTCCCTCTTCCGGCCCGAAGGCAGGAGGCACAACAATCACGATCAAGGGAGGAAACTTTATCGGAAACGATCATGGTTGGATCGGTACATCTGCCAAAATCGGCACGGTATCCGTCATCAATCTCACGTGGGTTTCAGAAACTGAAATGACAGGTACAACTCCGGCTGAACCTGCTGGAGTCTACAATGTGATGGGCGGGAATCCCGATGGTAGCAAGGCAGTTATGTCTATGAAGTTTACCTTTACTTAAAGACGGCATTGGGATGAAGGGTGGTGAGAATAGAAAATTCTATAGCTCGGCGCTCTTCATGCTGGTGATTTGATTTTTTTAAATACCCTAGGGTAGATTACTGAATTTATAAGGGAAGACGAAAATGGTTAATGCAGATTTTAACAGTGTACCAGAAGCTCAACCTGCCATCACACCAAAAAAGGCAGAAACCGGACAAGACTGGCTTGAACCAGCCCCCAATGGCGATAATGCAAGTTGCAAGAATCATAAATCCGGAAGAGGCGGCGGTACGGGGAACGATGGTGGAGACGGAGTTCTCGGCAAGGATGGAGTTGACGGTACCCCAGCTGGCAATATGACCATCCGTTCGACCCAAATCAATGGTCAACTCACTTTAAGCGCCCATGGCGGCGCTGCCTCTGGAGGACAAGACGCAGGTGATGGGGGATCAGGGCAGGAAGGTGGAAATGGGGGAGCATCTGCCAATTGCGATTGGCCTAAAAGCGATCAGAACGGCGGTGCAGGTGGCAAAGGAGGCAACGGCGGGAATGGTGCTAAGGGGGGCAAAGGTGGTAACGGCGGTGATGGTAGCATCGTTTCAGTTCTCTATGCTATTCCGCCAACTAATACGCCTTCTATTTCTGCCTCTTCGGGTGCAGCGGGCGCTGGAGGACTTGGAGGAAGTTTGGGCGTACCAGGCCCAGGAGGTTTCGGTGATGCAGGTTCCGGTGATCAAGCTGCTGAAGGAATAGTTGGAGAAAACGGTCACCCAGGCAGTCCCGGAGAAACCGGTTTACCGCCCCAGGCCACCATTCAATCTAGTTCGCCGCCACCAATTTTGACCGGTATCTCCCCAGAAACAGGGTCTGATAATACATCAGTAACTATTGAAGGGGACTATTTTCAGGACGGGGCGACGGTCATGATCGGCTTACTTCCGCTTGGCAATATCGAAGTAATATCAGCTGACAAAATCACGGGAACGATCCCTGCCTGTCCCCGTTGCTACAAGGTAGCCGTCATGGTAACCAATCCGGATGATGGGTGTGGGGCAATAGAGGACATGTTTACCTATAGTTAAGATACAGCATTCCGTCTGACCTGAAGGGCGAGTTAAAAAGCATAGGAGGGGGCAGATGGAGTCTGCTTACCATTAATAGATTAGAGAGAAATCTCCATGTATTTCGAAAAACTTACGCCAGAGCGTCGTCTTGTCAATCTGGCCGGTCGCCTTAGCCAGCAAGGCGATGCAACTCTTGATATCTGCCATCTAATGGGAGTAGACCCCGACCAAAATTTCTCCGATTCCGGAAGGTCGGCTTTCAACAGCGGCGGTTCTCCTCTGCAACTGAATCTCTCTTCCAGCCGGCAGGGAACTCGTATTCGATTACTGGCAGACCCCCAAACGGCTCCCTATACGTCACCCCAGACGTCTACTCAGGGCCACTGGCAGGAAAGACGTCACGATGCCCATGTACATTTAAATCGACTTTTGGATGTGGGGGTTGATTCTGAATTGGCCGAAGCCTGTCGCGCCATTGCGAACATCTGTCTTCCTGAAGAGGTCAATCCAGACATGTCACTCACTACCAAGGCTGGCATTGGTTTTGGCATGGAAATGGGAACCCCGGGGCTTGCCATCTATGGACATGGTCCGTGGTCCTCGCAAGAGGAGGGGTGGAGTAGTTTGCTTGAAAAACTTCCCGTACTCCTTCCGGCATCCGCACCGATGCTGGAGCATATCGAAAAAATTCGATCCGTCAGTACCCTGCATGGCATCGGCATGGCAGGGAGTAATAGCCGAAACGCGCGCATAAAACTATATTGGAAGCTGACAGAACCGTTGCGACTTGACATGCTTGGCTTTCCTCTGGAATCCCATCAACCCTTCATTGATTTTCTCAATCTGGTCTCCCAGGAAAAGGGGGTTTCCCTCAACACTATGTTTTTCTGCGTGGGATTTGACTGGAAAACAGGGCAATTCAGGGATTTTAAGATTGACGTATGCTGCTGCACTGACTGCTTAGGTCTTTCCCAGGCAAAAATGATCCATATTTTGGAAGAGATGGGCCGTAGCTTAGATATCCGCACAATCGATTTGCGTTCGATAATATACCGTCAGGAAGCTCGTTTTTCCTTGCTCGGATTTGGATGTGACTACAAAGGGGATATGCGCCTAAATACCTACCTGTCTCCTTGCACACCCCTCCCTATGCCATCAAATACTACGTCCCCCGTGCTCAGACACGAAAATAGTGTCGCCAGAGATTTAAGCCCCGGAGATTTAAACCACGGGCTTGAGCGGGCTGTTTCCTATTTGGAAAAGCGGCAAATGCCTAATGGTGCATTTATGTCGGCGCAGTCCGCATATCCAAGCCTTGAGCCGGAAATTACGCAAGAGACCTCTTCATTTGTAACGTCCAACATTCTATACGGTTTGGGGTTCGTTTCAGGTGATACAGCGACCACACTCTGTCATCGGGGGCGGCAATTTTTGCTGACGGAAATGGAACCTCCCGGGCGTTGGTGTTATTGGAGTGCTCTCTATCGAACCGATCTTCCTGCGGATCTGGATGATTCATCTTGTGCGGCCTTGGTGTTAAATGGGAAGGTTCCAGCAGAATTTTTCACCCTGGACCGGCAGGTTTTCCTGCAACACCGTAATCGAGACGGTCTGTTTCCTACCTGGACGGAACCCTATCAAGGGAAAAATGACGTTGATAGCGTCGTGAATGCCAACGTTTTGGCTATTCTGGGCGATGATCAGGAGGGAAAACCAGTATGTGATTACCTGATAGGCCTCCTTGAACGCGGGGAAGAAAAAGAGTCATACTGGTATTACTTAAACGATGCTGCTCTATATTATGCCTTGTCCCGTGCCATTTTCCTTGGCGTTTCCGGTTTGATTCCGGCGCGTAAGATAATGTTGGACCGATTGACGAAAGACTTGGAGCAAGAGCTGTTTCCAGAGAACCCTTTGGAAATCGCGTTAACCCTTTGCATCCTTCTCAACCTGAAGTGTGAGCGCCAGAATTTTCTGGAAGTGTTAGGAATTCGCCTATTGCGATTACAAAATTCTCAGGGAAATTGGGAGAAAACCGCCTATTACGGGGCAAACACCACCGGGACCGAAAACAATTTTTTTCGGATCCGAAGAGCTCGTAACTGGTTTTTGCGTCGAGGCACTTAGCAGAGTCCTCAATTCCCCAGATACTAAAACTTTCTAGGCACTTAGACTCTTCGATTTTGAGCCATTCTTCAACAAAATTTTAAAGGAACTTGAATTTATGCACCCCCTGAATGATACAGACACTTCTCAAATAAAGGAAGAACTTGAGAAGAACGGATATATATGTCTTCCTCTTTTGTCACCGGAGGACTGTCAGGAGCTATTGGATTGGCACCACAAAAACCAATATGCCTTCGGCTCGGGATTTAGGGTAACTCTTTTTTCCGATAATATAGAATATCGTTTTGAAGCTCATGAGTTGATCCTAAAAGTATTTTCAACCGCACTTGAAAAACTATTTCCGGGGTATACGGTTATTGTTGGCAATTTTGTGACTAAGGATCCAACCCTTAACAGTGAAGTGCCGCTTCATCAAGATTGGACATTTGTAGATGAGGCAAAGCATCGATCAATCAACATTTGGTGTCCACTTGGCGACACTTATGTTGAAAACGGGGCATTGCAGGTTGTTGCAGGCAGTCATCTGATTTCAAAAGAAAATAGAGGCCCCGGACTTCCCAGTGCTTTCATGATAAATAGTCCCGCCATAAAGGATCTGTTGCAGCCAATTCCACTTAAAGCGGGGCACGCAATTTGTTATGATCATGCTCTAATACATGCTTCCGGGCCAAATCAAAGTCACTCGGAGCGAGTAGCGGTTACTATGTCTCTCATGCCTGATGAGGCACAGCTCCGCCATTGTCAATTAGGAGAACTAGATGGAAAGGAAGTGGTTGAAGTTTTGCATGTAAAGCCGGATTTTTTTAAAACTCTAATGATTGGTGAAAAACTTCAACCACTTCCTTTCCATCTAGTTCTCCTAATTGACAATGGCGGAGCTGTGCCTCATCAGGCATGAGAGA
>JAESSU010000086.1 GCA_016763955.1 Phycisphaeraceae bacterium
CACCAGCGAGCCCAAGGCAGGCATCAGCAAAATATGCCAGTCGAACTCAAGTATTCTTAGTTGATCAGGGTGTTCATTATGCCCAAGCAAATGCTCCGAGCCCTTATGAATCCCATATTCCAACAAAGCAGCCGCACATCCACTAAGCACACCTGTAATACAGGCAATAAGCAGGCGACGAATCCATCGACGGGCCTGCTGCGGGACGTGCAACAGTCTGGCACATGTTTCCCACATGATTTTGATTTACCTTACTATCGTTTGAGCATTAGTAACGACTGGGCGATCTGTTTTCTACCACGCTAAGTACGCAAGACACCGAAATGAAAATTTGTTGCGTTTAAACCAGAGGTTTAAATCACACCCTCGTCTTGCAATAATTTTTTAAGCCTCTGGACATTAGCTTCTTCCATCTCACACATCGGCAAACGCAACACGCCTGTATCCATACCCTTAAACTTCATCGCAGTTTTAACTGGAATCGGGTTGGTCTCAATGAACATGCCTTGGCACAAATTCAACTGTGCAAGATGCAGCTTACGTGCAGTCACATAATCGCCAGCCAAAATCGCATCCGCCAAGGCTTTGACTCTAGCAGGCAGCAAGTTAGACAATACGCTAATCACACCCTTGCCCCCAATGGACATCAAGGGCAAAGTTAGCATGTCATCGCCTGAGAGAATCGTAAACTTCTCAGGATCACATAACTTGGCAACCTCCGATGCAATCTCCATTGAACCGGTGGCTTCCTTATCGCCAATGATATTCGGATGCGCGGCCAAACGAGCAATCGTGCTCGGCGTTAACGCAATCCCCGTGCGACCTGGAATGTTGTAAAGTAACACCGGCACACCCACCTCAGCGACCTGCATAAAGTGTCGGTAAAGACCTTCCTGCGTGGGCTTGTTGTAATAAGGATTCACACTCAGAACCGCGGTGACCCCAGCATCTTTGGCATGCCTAGTTAATGCAACCGCTTCGGCAGTGGAGTTTGACCCCGTCCCTGCAATCACAGGAACCCTGCCCCTGGCCGCTTTGGCGACTTCTTCAATCACCTTGGAATGTTCATTATGATTAAGCGTCGGAGATTCACCGGTCGTGCCACAAGGCACTAATCCGTCAATTCCCTGCTGAATCTGGAAGTCCACATTATTAATTAATTGCTTCCAATCCACTTCACCGCTAGCAGTGAAGGGAGTGATCATGGCCGTAAACGCGCCTTGGAGCTTCATGGTTCCAGTCCTTTATTGAATGCAAACTATCAAAACAGAAGGTTTACTGTATCTGTGAGTCGAGGCCATGGCAAGAATGCCGGGGAATTTTGAATTTCAAATTTTGAATTCCGAGTTGTTTTCAAGACCTTTTTTTACCCGCTGGCAGGTTGTGATTCAGTTAAATTCAAAATTCAAAATCCGAAATTCAAAACTCCACTCACTCCTCTGCTACCATATTGCCATGCTCAGCCACCGCTTAATTTTCGGCCCGATCATGATCGGGATTCTTTTGTTGACTTTCTTTCTCGACAGCAAACTCGACCAAGTCGATATCACCGGCACAATTCTTCAGGATTTGTTTCAAGGCCGTACCTATCTACCCGCAGGCTTATTGCTACTAGGCGCCTTCTTTGTGCTGATCATCCTAGGTGCTGGCGAACTGTGTCGAATCTTCGCAGCCAAAGGCATTGTGGCCAGCCGATCCATCGTGACCCTCGCAGGCATCACCGGCTGCTTAATGATGTTTGCCATCCCACAAGCAGCCAATGCACAGATGACCATGGGCGTATTCTCCACCCTAATCGCATTGCTGTTTATGCTCTCCTTGGTCAAGCACAGCTGGATCACACACAAAACCGAGGGCGCTATTGCAGCGGCTGCGGTGACCATGTTTGCCTTGATTTACATGGGGCTTTTGCCCGGATTCCTAGTCGCCATCCGACGCTGGTATTCACCTTGGGTCGTCGCTGCGGTTTTGCTAATCGTTAAAAGCTGTGACATTGGGGCTTACTTCTCAGGCCGAGCTTTTGGCAAACACAAACTCATCCCATGGCTCTCACCGGGCAAAACATGGGAAGGACTCTTCGGCGGTGTGCTATTCTCAGGCCTAGTGGCCTTATTGCTTGCCTACCTGTCCAATCATTTCGAGGTCGCGGGCATTTACAAAACTATCGATGGCCTGCGAACCTTCATGCCCAATGACTTTCACCTGCCACGCACATTCGTCGCAGGCTTACTCATGGGAGCTGTCGGACAATTCGGCGACCTGACAGCCAGCCTGTTTAAACGAGATGCAGGTATCAAAGACTCAGGCAATACCATTCCCGGATTCGGCGGTGTGCTGGATGTGGTGGATTCGCCGGTCATCGTGGCCCCGCTAGCCTACTGGCTACTCTGGTTTGGCACCGGTCTATAAGATGCCTCATTTAACCGAAAACGATCACCTTCAATTATTTTTTTTGGCAAAGTGTCGCACCAACCCCTTATTTTACTCTCTGATCCGTCATAAACAGGATTTAAAAAACGTCCTTGAGGTCCTTAAAACTGCCCTTTTTACCTTCACCAAGAGTAAATTCATGGTTTTTTCTCCAAAATCACCCAAACTCATCGGTTTTATTTGTGATTCCTCCCTATAATAAGCCGATGTTATAAATTGGCAGCCATCAATGTAGAGGGTTGTTTATTCAATGGATAGACCTCGGAGGTACAGGCCATCGCAAGTAGATCTTTTCGTCCGCGATTTCAGGATTCATCCTCAAAGCGTCTTCGCGTAAACGACTTTATACGCTCACCATCTGTCTTTCTGGTCGACGAAGACAACGAAAAAGTCGGTGTAATTACCACCGATGAAGCCAAAGACCGTGCACGAGATGCCGGCTTGGATCTCGTTGAAGTCGCCCCCCAGTCGCAACCTCCTGTCTGTCGTATCATGGATTACGGCAAATGGAAGTATCAGCAAAGCAAAAAAGAACAGAAAGCCAAAAGCCACACCAAACAAAGTGAACTTAAGGAAGTTCGTCTGCGCCCAAAAATTGATCCCCATGACTTGAAGATCAAAACCAACAAGGCCACCGAATTCCTCATGGAAGGCAACAAGGTGCAATTCACCATGCTCTTCCGTGGACGCGAAATGGCCCATCAAGACTTGGGAATGCGCACCATGCAAGGCATCATCGAGCTGCTGGCCCCCATCAGCAAAATGGAAACCCCACCCCGCATGGCAGGTCGTCGCATGACTATGATCATCGCCCCGGATAAGGTCGCCACCGACAAAATCCGCAAAGCTCAAAGCAAAGCCGCAGCATCAGCAGCAGCGGCCGCAGCATCTGCGACATCCACCCCAGAAGCTGCTGAGGCGGCATCCAAATCCGCACCTGTAACTCAACCTAAACCGGCAGCCACACCCAAACCCGAAGCCGCCCAAGAAGTACTCAGCAATGAATAACAACGGTTGATGTCTTTGCTTCAACGCGACTGACAAGGTTTCATTTTAAAAATATCAAACGTGCTGTGTCCCATGTCGCAGCACGTTTTCTTTGTGATAAGATAATTTGCATTCTCAAGAACAACCTACCATTGGAGTCCACCGTTATGATCTTAAAAAAATTGATCCAATTACCCTTGCTCCTAATGTGCCTGAATATGGTTGCCTGCCAAAGCCAGCAAACCGCAACACCCCTGTTCCCAACCTATACTTGCCTAAAAACCACAGCCCCCATCATCCTTGATGGCAAGCTCGACGAAGCAGACTGGCAAAATGCTCAAATCACCGAACCCAAAACACTCTTTAGCCCCAAAACACCTGTTGACATTCCATCCACAAAAGTTCGCTTTCTCTGGGACGACGACAATCTCTATGTGGCTTTTGAATGCCAAGACCTTGATGTTTTTTCTTACAGCGACCAGCATGACGCACAACTATGGCGTGGCGACGTATCGGAAATATTTCTCAAGCCCAGTCCCGACAAAAACCACTACTACGAATTCGTCATCGCTCCTAACGGCACACTCTACGACGCACAGTATCCAAGCCGTGGAGCAGGCTCCATGCACCGCTTCAAAAAATGGTCTTCAAACGCAAAAATCGTCAGTCAAATCCAAGGCACTGACAACAACTGGCATGATGATGACCAAGGCTACATCATTGAAATGGCCATCCCAAAAAGTGCCTTCAAAGACAGCGGCTCATTTAAAGCAGGCGACCAATGGACCTATGGTGCTTGCCGATATGACTATGGCAAAGACCACGAAAAACAGCTCTTAATCATGACCATGCCCGAAGCGCCCCACAGCGGCTACCACTACTATGAAAACTACTTCCCCATTGTTTTCAAAGAGAAATAAGAGCACGTAAGCGCCCAGTAGTCCTTAATGCCCTCAACTTAAAAACATGAAACGTGCTGCGTCGAAGGATGCCGCACGTTTTTTTTTCGCACGACAAAATTATATCCCATGTGACGAGCGAATTAAATGCCACAAAAAACGAACCAATATAAAGACCCTTTGCATGCTTATCAAAATAAACTGAAATGAAAGTTCTTGATTTTTGCTCACTTTCGCATTGATCCTCTGGGAAAAAGTGCTATCATTTGATATCACTTTTTCCCAGAGGATATACTTGTGTCTAAGTCCCTTTTTCTTCGAGATGTCCCTGAACAAATCACAACATGGATTGACACAGAAAGGGACCGTTGGTTGATGAATCAACGAGAATTTGTGATTTCCATTTTGCATAAGGCATATGAAAATCAACTAAAGCCCAATCTGTTTTCTGATTTACCTCATAAAGAACAAGTATCTTCCGAAGGCAAAATGCCATTTGTTTTCATTGACCTTTTTGCAGGTATTGGCGGTTTGCGTTTAGGGCTTGAAGCTGCTGGTGGCCAGTGTGTTTTTTCTTCCGAATGGGATAAATTCAGCCAAAAAACTTACGCCGCATGGTATGGCGAAACACCATTTGGCGATATAAACAAAGTCAATATGAGTGAGATTCCAGACCACGACATTTTATCTGCTGGATTTCCGTGTCAGCCGTTTTCAATTGCTGGGGTGTCAAAAAAGAATAGCCTCGGTAAGGCTCATGGATTTGACGACCCCACCCAAGGAACTTTGTTTTTTTAAGTTGCCAAAATTGTGGAGGTTAAAAAACCTCCAATTCTGCTATTAGAAAATGTTAAAAACCTCAAGTCACACGACAAGAAACAAACATGGCGAGTGATCAAGGAAAAATTAGAAGTTTTGGGTTATGTCGTATTTGATCAGATCATTGATGCTGCAAATTATGTGCCTCAGCATAGGGAGCGGATGTTCATAGTATGTTTTGATAAGAAAATTTTTGGTGATAATCCACCATTTGAATATCCCGCAGCGATTGAAGGTCCACGGCCAAAGTTTAAAGATATTCTCGACCCTCAGCCACCTGAAAAATACACGCTGACCAATCATCTATGGACCTATTTGCAAAATTATGCAGCCAAGCACAAAGCTAAAGGTAACGGTTTTGGTTTTGGGATGGCAGATTTAAATGGCGTAACCCGTACGTTGAGTGCTCGTTACCATAAAGATGGATCGGAAGTTTTGATTCCGCAGGGCAAAAAAAAGAACCCTAGAAGGCTTACGCCGCGTGAAGCAGCAAGGTTAATGGGATTTCCAGATCATTTGCCAATTGTCGTTTCCGATACACAAGCTTATAGACAGTTTGGGAATGCAGTTGTTCCACTTGTGGCTGAAGCTGTTGCGAAACAAATTGTCGAGGTTATGGCATGGAAAATGAAAAACAACGGTAATGGTTGCCTGCTTAAAGGGAAAGTGGTGGCGTGATGCAATATAAAGGCAAATGGAAGTCAAAGCTTTCGGACGTCTTTACAGGCATTGCTGTCAAGCGTCTGAGTGAAGTAGAAACTAATCCCAGTAAATCCCACCAACATGAATTTCAAGGTATAAATAAGTTTCGCAAAATATTGGGCGACGAAAAAGGAAAAACTTTTTTTGAAGCAACATACTTATACCTCTCTGATTCCGATCAAATCAGTGCAATGCCATTAGAACCCACAACATGGTATGACCCACGCGAAAATGATCCCAAGCGAAGTGCCGAATGGAGAGTCTATTACCCTGCTTCTGCAAGCTCGGTGACATCACTAATAAAATCTGGAGATTTACTACTTCTTGGGAAAAAAGTTGACGGGACTTTATTGATAATTATTGCCGAAAAAGATTCAACTATTGAGAACCAACTGCTCTGGCTTTTTCAATTGCCTGAGCCAAGCACAACGCGGGAAATCAGACTTACCAGTGAATCTGACAGAAATCTAGATTTTGTTGTTCGTTCCATCTTAGAGTTTCTTGGAATTGAAATCGAGACAGATACTGACATGTTGGAGGAAATGCTAGTTCGTTTTGGCGGAAACTTTCCGTCAACCAAAATATTTTCCGAGTATGCCAGAAGCCTTATAGAACATGTAGATATTCTTTCTAATCCGGATTCTGTACTGATCACATGGCTAGAAAAAGAAGAAACCCTGTTCCGGTCACTTGAACGCCATATTGTTTCTGAAAGGCTTAGAACTGGTTTCATTACAGATAACATAATTGATGTTGATGGTTTTGTTAGCTATTCACTTTCAGTACAAAACAGACGTAAATCAAGAGCTGGCGCTGCACTGGAAAATCATATCGAAGTCATTTTGAATGCTCATGGCTTGCGATTCTGCAGAGAGGGCATCACAGAAAATAAATCCAGACCAGACTTCTTATTTCCAGGGGTCGAAGAATACAAAAAATTAAACTTTGATACAAAAAAATTAGCAATACTAGGTTCTAAATCAACCTGTAAAGATCGTTGGCGTCAAGTTCTCAGCGAAGCCCGCCGTATCGACAAGAAACATTTATTAACCCTTGAGCCAAGTATATCTTCTAAACAAACAGATGAAATGATAAATCATAATCTTCAATTGGTCGTTCCAAAATCCATACATCCCACTTACACACAGGCTCAACAAAGCTGGTTATGGAACTTCAATGATTTTATTTCCGAAATCAAAGATCGCCAGAAATCTGTCTAAACTATGTTTAATATTTGGCACAAAAAACCCCGACTCAATCACGAGTCGGGGTTTTATTTTTTTAGGTTTCAACGATTCACTGATTTAAGCAGCGGGATCGATTATGGGATCGAGGATCGGTGCTTGGATTTGAGCGTTGGGGCCAATGCTTAGCCGCCCCTGGAAACTAGCACCCTTTTCAATGGTCAAACTCCGAGCGTGGATGTCACCGGAACTGTGACTCTTTGCTTGGAATTTAACAAGGCCATGCACATGAGCGTTGCCGTTGTAACTGCCTGAGACAGTCAACTCGCCGCAGATCAGTTCGCCATCCACCTTGCTGTGAGCGGTAAGGTGGACGTGTCCCATGGTACTGAGCGTGCCATTGTTAACATGTTTGACGGTGACATCTTCGAGCTTCATAGGCATGGAGCATTTGCCACAACGATAGCTCATCGCCCGCCGGCTCACCTCAAGGGTTTCGCCACAGTTAGGGCATGACAGCGTCCGAACCTCACGCGGCACAGGCTTGCGCGGTCGCGTCGTCAACATAGATGGTTTTAACGGCATACTACATCCATCAACAGCTACCCTCATCAGGCAACTAAAACACAACGTCTCATGCCACTGCAATACATCCCCCCCGGGATGTATTGCAGTGACTTTAACGTGTCATTCTTACTCGGCTGTATCGTCAGCACCCACGGTCACGGGAACCGCTTGACCATTGGTCTTCACGCGACGGCGAGCTAGAATTTCATCCAGCGAGCGAGGCACTGTGTTGACGTTGGACTTGTGGTCACCGTTTACAGGGGTGAATTTCTCGGTTTGTGTATCAACTTGGAAGTCTTCTACACCCTGCATCACTTCGCCTGCTGCTTGCATGGCATTGGGGCCAACGACGACGTGGCCTTCAAACATCGCACCATCAACCACCGACAGGCGTGAAGTGTAGAGATGGCCGGTGAGCTGAGCGGATGCTAGCAACTCCATGCCATGCTCTGCAACAATATCTGCTTTGGCTTGACCGCCTAAACGCAGGCCCCCAGCAATGACGAGACCTTCAATGCGGGAGGTTTCCGTTAATTCGAGCATGCCACCGACACGGACTTGGCCGGAGACCTCGCCCATGATCACAGCATCGTTTTCCATAGAAATTTGACCCTTGATTTTAACATCCGGGCCCAACACGGTCTTGGTATTATTGTTATCGCTCACAGCTTCCACTCCGTCATTAAATAGTTATTGACAACACAAGGGCAACGACACTCTATCGCGCCTCGATCAATCAAATCGACCGAATAACAAACAAAAGTCCAACATTGCCAAGGTGAACACCATTTTTCGAGTTCTCGGACCCCCCCCGGAAGTTTCCGAAGGTATCAATAAGCGCGGAGTGTGTAACCAATACGGACGTGATCGGTCTTATTCAAATTCGGGCGCAAGCCCACCGATGAGCCGTCCGGCGATTCTGTGGGGCCGTCCCTATCCATCAGGATGACAACACCACCGCGTGTTTATAACCCAGACACCTAAAAAACATCCCGTGATTCGCGGGGCTCATCAGCGGGCTTGTGTTTTAAAAATTAAAACGAGCAATCGAAAGCTTCCGGGGTGTTGCGGGGTTGCGTTGCGGGGTGTTGCGTTGCGGGGAATCCCATGCTTCGCAAAGCCTTAGCATTGGGCTTTAGCCAAAAGGTTAGTTGAATCCGTGGGAAAAACCTGGGGGTTCTAGAGGTTCCGGAGGTTGCCTTAAACTTCCGGGGGGGGATCAGTTCAGCTCGGTGCAGTAGTAGGTCGTGTCCTTGCCCACGGAGACTGGGGCAAGTAAATGGAGCTTCACAAAACGAGCACAGTTGGCCACCATCGCAGCACCACCGCGTGCATCATCCGTAAACAGATGCACGACGGGTCGAATCTGCATATCGAATCGCAACTGTTTTTGCGTAAGACTCAAAAGTGAAACATGCTGATCCACCCAACCTCTAGCATCAAGCAGTGCATACAAAGCATCACAAGTAGACTCACCAGAGGCAAGTTGATGTTCAGCGAGTAAATGTAATCCGCCTGCTTCATCAAGCACCAGCTCAACTTTGGGATGTTGCGGGCAACGTGCAGTTAGACTCATCACACCTGCTTGCGAAAGATAACTTGCTAATTGTGGTTTGCCCGTTTGAGCCTGTGTTTCTAAATGATGAATCACCGGAGACTGCTGAGCCGTTTGGGTCGCTGTGACTGTTGGCTTAGCGGGTTGGAGATCAGATTGTATTGGCTGCTGAGGCGCTGGTGATTGCTCACGTTGCGGACTAACAATATGAGCATGTATCTCGTGTTGCTGTTTTGACGTGTGTGCAACTTGCGCGACCGTCATTGGCTGAGGTTCTAAGTTTGGTTGTTGTGGCGGTTGTTGCGACGAGTCTGGCTCACTGGCATTACCTGTAGTTTGCTGACGTTTGCGTAATTCCTGCTGTTTAAGCCGCTCGACAAACTGCTGCACGGTGCCGGAGACAACCTCTGGCTGCGGGGGTGAAGGCGTTAAAGGATCCGAGGAAATCGGTGAGGCCAAAGGAGTCAGAACTTCTGGGGCTGCCGGTGGAGCTTGCTGAACTTGCAGGGGGGCTTCCGGGGCTTCTAGGGATTCCGGGGGGGAAGGAACCGCATGCGTTGCGATGTCTTTGGCTTGAAGGCAACCTGTTGCCAGCTGGTCTTCAACTGTCATCGGCTCAGCAGATTGGCGTGTCTGGGCATCCTCTACTTGGGTTTCTTCGAGCTCCACGCCTTGAATTTCGACCCCTGCAAGACGGGCTGCAAGGAGTAGTTCCTGTGCCTTGGCATCTGCCTCTGCGTTATCTTGTGTATCGACCTCATCAGTAAGTGGGGTTTGGGCTTCGGGCTGTTGTGTTGAGCTTTGGTGTTTGGCAGGATCAATGCGTGTGACCAGTGATTTGCGATGATCTTCAGATGCTGCCAAACCTGCAACGAGTCGAATCACAACGGGCCACTGTTCCATTAGAGTCGGGAAGCTGCCGAGCGTTTGCAGGTGGACGGGAACCATTTGCCGTTGCACGCCTACTAGTTCGACGGTGGTATCATGTTGTTCTAATGCCCGGTCATCGATTTGGCGGACCATCGAGACTGCCCGGTCAATGTCAGCTCCCATTGCCATGAACTGGACATGATCCATTTGTTTAGGGCGAGCCGTTTCTAAGCACTGCTTTAACCAGTCCATTGCTCGTGCGCCAGCTGCTTCATCCACGCCCGACAAGAGTGTCCAGGTAGCAAGCGATTGTGCGATCACCTGAGTCGTGGCCGTCAGCGGGGAAGCCAGATGAATCAGCCATGCACCGATGGGATATTCTTTGGCTTGGTTGAGCAGTTCCAATACGGCAAGCAGGTTGTCCGCCTGTTCAAAATCCATGACCTGCCGATGAACCGCATTGAGTTTATTGCGATTTGCAGGGGTGGTCACGAAGTCCAGATCAATCTGTTCATCATCAATATGCAAAACGCCCACAATGCCACATTCCAGAGCCACATGCTGAGCGTATTGCGTCATCCAAGGAGACGCAAAGCCCGGGAGATTGCCCAGGAAAACAATCTCTGCACGGCGGTCTTCAACCACAACGGATTCATCAAACTCAAGAATCGATGGATCACTTGTGTAATCCACTTGAACTTGGGTGTATGACGATTTGGAGGTATCCACGACGGGGTTAACAATCGATGTCATGGCAGTTTCAAGTTCGTGATTGACGAGCCGAAGCGTCGGCTCTTGATGATGAGCAGGGGGCATTTTATAATTCTGTTGATTGGTTTGATCCGCAGTATTTCCCTGGGCATTTTCTGAGATAACTTTTGAGGTAACTTCCGGGGTTGCTTCCGGGGCGGGGATGGCTTGACGTTGTTGTGCAAAAGTTTCAACTGAAACCTTCGCTGACAAACGTGCCGGCGGTTGTTGGGTCATCAAACCAGCGCTTCGAGTGGAGATGGATGCTAGGGGTAAGTCGGGGGTATCTGAAGCAATCTCTGCGGGCCTTTGCCTGCGTTTTTGAGACGCTTGTCGCTGCGCATCGATGGCCATACCCTCTGGGGGTTGGGAGGCATTTTCTGTCTGATCGATATCTGTTAGATATAAGTCAGCCAGTGCGTCAAGCTCTCTATCAGTGCGTTGTCTATCCAACACAACGCCCTCATTTACTGGGATTCTGCTTCTCGTGGTCGCAACTCCGCGACCCGCCTTCTCGATTCCGCCCCCTATTGTACCGTTACCGGACGTTGATAGTTCAAAATAAAGACCCAATGTGTATTTGAATCTTCATCTGTTCCTATTATGCCGGCACCCCCCCGAAAATTTCCGAAAGGATTCCGGGGATTCCGAGGATTCCGAGGATTCCGGGGGTCAGTGGCATATCATGTCACTGTTATTTGCTTAACACGTTTAAACGGCTTAGCCCACTTCAAGAATACTGTTAAGTTCACCGAAGGGGTTGGTTTCAATTGACGTGTTGTATTGGTCATGCTTCCACTGTCCATCAATCACCACACGGTAGCGATAGCGACCGGGGGGGACAGGAATGCAGGTCTGCCAGACACCGAGCTTGTCATCTTTTTTCAGTAGTGTTGCGGTGGGCGACCAGTTATTAAAATCACCTGCGATGCTAATTTGAGTGGCTGCTTGCTCTGGCTGAACAAAGAGAATGCCTTGATTGGTCTTGCGAACACCAAAGAGTCGTTGCATCCGTTTAACGTTTTCAGAGACGATGACCGGGTCAGGCGATTGAGCATTGCTTTCACGTTCTGCTTCTTGCATTAGACCGGTGCGTGACACGGCTGGGTCTGCTGCGATTTTACTTGCAAGAGATGCGGTTCGCGCAGATAACGCGCGGGCTCGTTCGACAAGTTCCGCTGCCCGACTTAATGCCGGATGCGCGACGGGAGCAACTTCGTCTACACCCTCGCTACTAACAGACGGCTCAGGCGGATTAGCCGCTAGCCATGCTGCAAGTTGTTCAAAGTCCTGCATGCCCCGGCTTGTGGGATCATATTCTGTAATGGGCTGCCCGAAGCTTGCAGCCTCTTTGAGCTTGGCATTAAAGTTGATCACAATCGGCAGCAGCCGGTCATCAAAATGCTTTTTAAGTTCGCTAAGAATTTCACGGGCAAGCTTCGTTCGCACATCGTACATCGTGGCAAGCACTTTATGACGAACCTGATGACCCGTGCGACGAACCATCATCTCAACCGTGGCTTCCTGTTTAAAGGAGCCCTGCAATGCAAAATACCCCGTCTCCACAGGCACGATCACTTCATCACAGGCACGCAGCGCGTTAAAAGTTAAAAGTCCAATAGAAGGCGGGCAGTCAATAATGCAAAAATCATAGCTACTTTGAATCGTACTCAAAACCTGAACCAGGCGGCGGTCACGGTCAGACGCGTTTGCCAGTTGCACTTCCACACCTGCTAGAGATGTGGTGGCTGGGACCAGATCGAAATTACGTGAGATTTGCCAGACGATATCAGCCATGGCCATTGAACCATCAAGGCCCGCAAGCATCATGTCTGCAATGGATTGGTGGATTTGTGCTTCAGGAACCGCTAGCCCTAATGCACAATGACCTTGAGGGTCCATATCCACAAGCAAGGTACGATGCCCTTGGGAGGCCAACACAGCTGCTAGGTTGATCGACACTGTCGTCTTCCCGCAGCCGCCTTTTTGGTTAATGATGGCAATGGTGCGCAACACGCTATCCTTAGCTTAAATTCGTCAGACTAAGCTTCCTTGCCTAGTCCCCCTTACAATCGATGTCTCTGTCACAGCAAACGGGCAGCCCTCTTGACTGTGATTATATAACTTTGTTCAGTGTTCATTATCGGGCAGTCTTCTGCAAAACCTTGAATTGATTGCCAATATATGTCATTTTACGGGTCTTTGAATTGAACATAAACCCTTTTGTGAAGATCAAAAATGCAGACTCAAACATGGATTCTAGCCAGCCAGTCACCACGTCGGGCTCAATTACTTGCCGAAGCTCAGATTGATTTTGAGCCGGTCAACCCCCCGTTTAATGACCCGCCAACCCCGAAGGACACAGGCGATACGCCCCAAGACATCGCAATACAACTATCACAACAAAAAGCACTTAGCGTTCAAGAGCTTTACCCTAACCGCCCCATTATTGCAGCAGACACCCTCATTATCCAACCCGACGGCTCGCTGGC
>JAESSU010000087.1 GCA_016763955.1 Phycisphaeraceae bacterium
TCCTGTGCGTTGGTGATTGAAGCCAGTAACAATACTGCTGATGTTGTGATGATTGTTTTAGATAAACGATGCATGGAGATGGCCCCTTAATTGGAGAAAAAATACAATGTGAAGCAATTGTCTTGTTTTATTATCGTAGCGAATGCACAGGTGATTGCCATCTTCATTACCTGTTAGCGGAGAGATGTTAATAAAAAACGGTATCTCAGCGAACTGAGATACCGTTATAAAATGGCTTGTTTTAAGCTTGCCGTGTGATGTCCGGCGGGCCATAGATTGCGAATATTATTTCACGGGTGGAGTTTGGTCTTCTTGTTTGCAGAATTTAACCCATGCAGTGATTTTCAAAGCAACGCCGCCTTTGACCGCCACGGTTTGAGATGCCGGTTTGTTATGCCAGACTAGAACCGCGCCTTTGCCTAAGTGAGCTAGAGATTCGTCGAGGACCTGTTGGCTCTTGGGGAAATGCCAGTTGCCCGTTTTCTCAAAGCCACCGTTTTTAATCTTTGCACCTTCAATTGAAATATCATCAAAGTAGGTCCAGTTTCTTTTGGTCTTATCCCATTGCCCACGTAAAAAAATCACTAAATTGCCATCTTCACTGGGTGTGACTTGAAGGGTTATCTCTGTCCATTTTTCATCACTCACTGTTAAGTCAGATGTGACGTTTTGTGCTTTTTGTGCTTCATTTTTGATCCAATTAGGATGTGTGATTTTGTGTTTCTTGTTTTCCGGTTGAACAAAATCGAGCTTCCCAGCATTGGTAACTACATCTATACGAGCGCGGCCTTCGCCAGCAAATACCGGTGAGACCAAAAAGCCAAGAGCCATCAGACTCGCGAATAGTGATTTGAGTTGCATGGTGTTTCTCCAGTGTGTCAATAATATAAAAAACCCTGTGACATAATCTGCTACAGGGTTCATTGTAGTTTAATTGATTGTGATGTTCAATAGATTGAGGATGGAGCAAGGCCTTATTTTAAATGAAAAATAGTGGCATCACACTTGTCATCATTCCTGTGAAGCATTCTCGTTGCCATCGGTATCATCTGTTTCAATGATGGGTAAATATTCATCGCCTAGGACAACACCCTTGGTGTTTTTGATGTCCGGCACAGGGTTTTCTGCGACGTGTTTAGTCCATGCGGCTTCAAGTTCTTTTTGCTTGTCTTCTTCAACTGATTTCCATCCGGTTCTGCCACGGCATTTAGGAAACTTAGAACAGCTAAGCCAAAAGCCTCGTTTGGAGTCCCGCATATTTAGGGGTGCTTCACATTTATTACAGGGCAAATCCGTGAGAAGCGGGGGTGTTTTAGGCAGCTTCACAAAACCCTTTTTAGGGTCAAGGTTCACAATCCCTTTACACTCAGGGTAATCGACACATCCTAAAAATGGGCCAAATCGCCCGGTGCGTTTGGTCATGCCTTTATCACAGATCGGGCAGAGAATGTCCGAGAGTTCCGGCTGCATCGGATTGCCTTCACGGTCAATCGGAGCCGCGAACTTACAGTCTGGATAGTTGGCACAAGAGAGAAAGCGACCATTCTTGCCAAAGCGATAGACGGTATCACCTTCACATGTCGGACACTTATGCGGCGCGGGTTGCATCTCTGCTTTGGCATGAGTCATCGTCTCATGGGCATTTTCGAGATTGACCTTAAAACGATCATAGAACTGATGAAGCATCGTGATCCAGTCAAGATGCTCTTCTTCAATTTTGTCCAGTTCACTTTCCATCTCACGGGTGTAGGCAACATCCATGATGCGAGGGAAGCCTTGGATGAGTTTGTCTGTCACCACAGCCCCAAGATCGGTTGCCATAAGTCGTCGGTCACGCGGGGCGACCTGTTCGACATACTTGCGATCCTGAACCGTCTGAATGATGGCTGCATAGGTTGATGGCCGGCCGATACCTTCTTCTTCGAGTTTTTTCTGAAGGCTAGCTTCAGTGTATCGTGGCGGGGGGCTTGTGAAATGTTGCGTGGGCTGAATCTCAACTGGGCCAACCTGCTGGTTTTCAGTGAGCGGTGGGAGGATGGCATCTTCACCATTATTTGGGATGCCGGTGGCTTTATAAAAACCATCAAAGACCAGCGTGCGGCCACTCGCTCGGAAGGTGGCGTTGGGTTTGTCCACTGTGATATTCACCGTGGTCTGATCCCATTGGGCGGGGGTGCATTGACAGGCCATGAAGCGTTCCCAGATCAACTTGTAGAGTTTGAACTGTTCTTCAGAAAGTTCATTGCGAACTCGCTTGGGTGTGATGTTCACATCAGTAGGACGGATCGCTTCGTGAGCTTCTTGTGCTGATTTATTAGAACTGGAATAAACTTTAGGTTTATCGGGCAGATAGGCATCACCCCATTCGCTTTGAATGTAGTCTCGAGCCATCGTCACAGCTTCACCAGAAAGGTGCGTCGAGTCGGTACGCATGTAGGTAATCAGACCTGTCTGGCCTTCACGACCATGAATATCCATACCTTCATAAAGCTGCTGAGCAATGCGCATCGTCCGTTGCAGCGGGAAGCCTAGACGGTTGGCACCTGCTTGCTGAAGGGTACTGGTGATAAACGGTGCAGAAGGTTTACGCTGCGTGCGTTTGGTCTGAATCGAGGTGATGCGATAGTCCGGGGCCTGACTCACATGGCCGACGAAATAGACCTTGTTTTGAGCGGTGCCTTTGGCCTTGGGGAAATGTTGTTCCTGTGTATCATCGACTTCAAATCCAAGTGCTTTGGCAGCTGTCAAAGCGACTTGTCGATTGTCGGGTTTAAAGGCCTCGCCTTGAAAATCCACAAGTTCAGCAATCATACACTGAGCATCACTAGCCCATGCGACACGTTCCTTGATGGTGCGTGATTTTTCTTCAGGCGCATCAGCAAGCCATGCCTTATATTGTGTGGCAAGCTCTGTGGCCTTGCCTGCTTCAACGCTAAAGAGTCCACCAATACGCCAGTATTCATCAGGAATAAATGCGTCAATCTCACGTTCACGTTCCACGACCACTCGCACAGCTACGGATTGGACGCGGCCAGCACTTAAGCCTCCTGCGACTTTTTTCCAAAGCAGTGGTGAAACTTGATAACCGACAATGCGGTCGAGAATGCGGCGGGCCTGCTGGGCATTAACACGGTTCTCGTCAATATTGCGGGGCTTGGAAAAGGCATTTTCAATCTCAGTTTTTGTAATGGCGTTAAACACCACACGTTTCGCTTCGTTTGAGGGGATACCCAATGACTGGGCTAAATGCCACGCAATGGCTTCTCCCTCACGGTCGAGGTCGGTCGCGAACCACACATCACAGGCGTTCTTAGCAGCCTTCTTTAAGTCCGCGACGGTCTTCTTTTTCGTCGGCAAAATCTCATACGTCGGTTTGAAGTCATTCTCCAAATCGACACCCGGCACCGGTTGCTTCTCACCCTTAGGTGACCGACTTGGTAGATCACGCACATGACCGACACTGGCCATGACCACATAATCCGAGCCGAGATATTGTTAATCGTCTAGCCTTGGTCGGGCTTTCCACAATCACAAGATGTTTGCCAGTTGCGTCGACAGCCTTGGCTGCGGGTTTCTTTTTGGTAGTCGTCTTTTTTGCCATAAAATTACTTAATAAATCTTTTATCAGTCGTCATGTTACAGGGTGCCTAAACAGGAACAAAACTTGATCAACTGCTTACTATCCATATAAAGGACGAATTTTCACTATTTTCTTATCAATACAAAATCGGGCGATAACTTGAACAGGGTTTTTCTGTTTTGTCAAGTACAAACTTATAATAGAGAGCAAAATAAAGCGTTAGCAAAGTTCATGTTTCGCAATTTGGGATTAAAATTTAGGGCTGAGACATTCTTTATAAAATGGCACGATTTTAAACTAAATCTCGGAATTTTCAGACACCACAGCAGAATTTTCAATGGTTTTAATGACCGCCCCAGCGAGTTGCTGAGCATCACCGTGGTCGGCATCAAACCAATGGACCCCCATATAACGTTTAAGCCAGGTGCGTTGGGCTTTGGCAAAACGTCTTGTGAGGATTTTGGTCTTTTCCTGTGCTTCATCTAATGTGTAAGTCCCCGCAAAATGTGCCAAAACTTGCTTGTATCCTAGTGCTTCGCGAGCCTGCATTCCCAGGAGCCCCGCATCTTCTAGACGGCGGGTCTCATCTGGTAGAGACTCCGTATCATCATTGGGATGGAACATAAATTTAACACGTTTATTGATCCGTTTATTAATATTGGGCACTTCCCATTTCAAGCCGATGAGAATCGGATTGTTTAGGTAGCTGGTCTGGCCGGGGACGGTGCTCCATTGATCTTGTAATTGCGTAATGGTCTTGCCAGTGGTGTGGAAGACCTCTAACGCGCGGATGAGCCGCTTTTTGTCGTTGGGATGAATGCGTTGTGCTGCTTCTGGATCGATCTCGATGAGTTGGCGGTGCAATTCCGTATTGGAAGTGTCCGAGAGCTTCTGGCGTAATTGGGGGTCTGCTGCGGGGCCTTCAAATAGACCTTCGAGCAGAGCTTTGAGATAAAGGTTGGTTCCACCCACAACGATGGGGTGAATTTTATCTTGTAACAGTTGCTTCATTAATGGATTGGCAAGATTAAGCCAATCATTGACGCTAAAGCTTTGCGTCGGTTCAACAATATTGACCAGATGATGTTTTGCCCGTTCTAGGTGTTGGGGGTCTGGCTTGGCGGTGCCAGCATCCATGTGCCGGTAAACTTGCATGGAGTCTGCGCCAAGAATCTGGCCGTTGAAGTGTTCAGCTAGGCGAACGGCCAATTCACTTTTTCCCCCAGCCGTCGGGCCGAGGATGACAATTGGACGGATCGGATGGTTTTGATCATTTTGCATGGCAGGGATTGTAGCGAATCGCATGAATGACGTATGACGCGATCCGACAAACTCAGCACAAAGTTTATCACCCATGGCTTACGTATCAGTTAATGAAAGCTCAAAGCGGTCGTCAAATTAGCCTGCCGAATCTGTTACTTAAAGGTGTGATGTTTGAATATTGATCATGCTTGATACGGGAGGGGTTCACACAGGGCTTTGAAATTTTCGATAGGTGTTTTGGCTGGGATTTCACAACCGGCGTTCACCAGATAGGGGTTGCCCACGGTTTGATAGGTTTCACGGATTGAATCGCGAATCGTCTTAGGTGTGCCTCGCAGTACGCCACTTACGGGGTCAATATTACCTGCTAAGACGACCTGTGATCCGACTTGCCGACGGACTGTAGCCATATCGACCATGTGATCCACATCTAAAATATCAACGCCCAAATCAGCGATGCCAGGTAATAGATGTGTCATGTTGCCACAGATATGTAAGCGTGCAGTTGCTCCCATGGATTGAATTGCTTTAGTCAAGATTTTTTCTCTAGGTTGAATCAGTCTTTCATAAATATCGGGTGAAACTTGGCTAGCCACCGCATCACCAATCCCAATGGTATCCGCCCCCGCATCGACTTGGGCTTGAGCAAATTCGATGGCTACTTCGAGACAACGTTCCATTAACGCACAGGCATAGACTTCATCATCGATCAAATCCATCATGAACCCTGTCATGTTGCGTAAGTCCGCTGCTTCTGCTGCGGCCCCTTCAACCCATCCTAATATCGGATACGTGTTGCCTTGCAATTGCTTGTACAAACGCAATGCCATCAGACGGTCAACCATACGCTCAGATGTCTGGGGATTAGGCTTTAGCAATTGTGATAAGTCACTGTTTTCTTCCAAGGGATGCGTACTATGCGGCGGCCCATCGTCTATATATTTAATCTGTGATCCAAACGCATGTGTTTCACAGTACGCATCGGACATGGTACTAAGTTGGTCCACGCCAAAATCTCGAACACACGCTAGGTTTGCTTCAACACGCGCGCGATAATCTGAAGCAAAATCAGCATAGTTTGAGCCATCGTATTCCGCAGCAAACTGCATTAGAATTGGGATACGCGGTAGATAGTCTACGGGCTTGCCTTTAAGCACCGCAGCGTAGCGTTGGTAGGGTGTCATGATTGTGTAGCCTCTTTTTTACAGTTCAAAAAGGATTGGATTTTTAGGGTCATCTAACACGCGTCCGACATGTGTGCCCGGGCTCCATGCTGCCCAGTCATTGCGTTGATTTGGTGTTTTGGGTTCTAGCGTCATGTCTTTGTCTATGTAGATTACGGTAAATACTTTGCGAGAATTTTTAGTGGTGTTAGGGCCAGCCCGGTGTAGTGTCCAGCCGTAATGAAAGGAAACTTCTCCCAGGTCATAGGGCTCATATACTTCACTTAGGCCTTCTTGTTTGACAGCTTTTTCAATCAGCCGTTCGGATTCATCACTGATGGCCATTTCGCGACCAATCTGTTTGAGATGGGAACCTGCTGCGAATCTTAAAGGTCCCATTTCAATGGGCGTTTCCTGTAACGGGATCCAAAGGGTCAGACATTTTGATGAACCTAATGGCCAATACTGTTGATCAACATGCCAAGGCGTAAACCCACCACTTGGTTCTTTGTACAGTGCTTGATCGTGCCACATTCGCACGCCATCGACACCTAATAATTGAGTTGCCACTTGAGCTGCGTGGCGGGAAAATGCAAAAGCTTTGGCTTGCTCATCTTCCTCCCAGAGATTCCCTACTTGAATGAAGGCTTTGCCATAAGTATCAAGGCTTTCCAATGGAATGTTTTTATTAGGGTTGTGCTTTAATGTCAGATCGGTGAGTATGGGTGAATAGTGTTCTAATGTTTTTGCGTCATAAAAGTTCTTGAGTTTAATAAAACCATCTTGTCTAAATTGGTTGATATTTTCATCAGTCAATTCATAGCGGCTATCCAGATCGATGCTTTGGGCTGTCGTGTTCATGGCGGTTACTCTCTAATGAGTATGAGGTTTGCGATATAAAAATAATATTGTGTATTGCTCAATGGGGCTACGTTTTTTGGTGCAAATAATGGTACAATCCTTGCATATTGACCATTTTATATATTTTATTTGCAATATTATCGTTATTCATTGAGATAATAGCCCATGCTTCCGATTGTTGAACCTATTGCGCAAGATGATCGACACGCTTTTCGCTATCGATGGTCTGGTGCTACTAATTTCTCATTTAATTGGCACATCCATCCAGAGTTGGAATTAACGTGGATTGCCTCTGGTTATGGGCATCGTTATGTCGGTGATCATGTTGAGGCATTTCATGAAGGTGACTTGGTATTGCTCGGATCAGCTTTGCCTCATACCTGGCATTCGCCAGTAGAAGAAGAGAAGTGTGCGTCAGTGGTGATACAGTTTTTACCAGAGTTTTTAGGACAGCCGTTTTACGCCTTGCCGGAGATGATGCGCGTCAAACGATTACTCAAAAGGGCAGACAAAGGAATTGTGTTTACTGGCCCCGCTTCATGTGAAGCGGGTGTGCAAATGGTGGCGATGAATGCCATGTCGCCTATCGAACGACTCAGTGCATTCCTGCTGATTCTAGATCGACTTGCAGGCAGCCACGGGACTCGGACGTTGGCATCACCTACATATGCAGGTGTTGTGCGTGATCAGGATCGTCAGCGAATGGATCGCTTGCATGCCTTTTTACATCAACACTATGACCAGGCCATCAGTCTCGCTGATGCTGCGAAAATCGCAAAGATGAATGTCACTGCGTTTGCCCGTTACTTTCGGCAGATGACGGGCCAAAGCTTCGTGGCATACTTACAACAGATGCGAGTTGGTCATGTTTGCCGACAGCTTATTGAAAGTGATACTGCGATTACTGATATTTGTTTTGCCAATGGCTTTGGCACACTCTCAAATTTCAATCGCATCTTTGCAAGGCTCAAGGGCTGCACACCCAGAGAATATCGTCAGCAATACACCGGTGAGCATTGAGTCTCTTTATTGTAGTAATAGTCGTCCGTTGTTCTGAGGCAGCTTGGTCGTTAGGCCAGAGAATAATTCGTACATCGCGCGTTTGGTTTTCGGGCCATCGGAGTCGTTGACGAGGATGGAGATGCCGATACTTTTTCCGGCTTGTACTTTATCAAGACCGATTTGTTGCCAAGGGATAACGATGTGATAATGGGTCATGTGTGTTGATTTATTGCGATGGATTTTCAACTTAAATTCACGTGTGATTTCGCCCAGTGGCAGTTGTTCTTCGTTGTGTGTGGCATGTCGCCATGCCAGTGTGCCTTGGGGTGTTAATGCAAAGGCGAGCTTGCCGATCTTCTTGGTGAAGATGCCTGCTAGGGGTTCGTAAACTTCCTTGAGATCGGGGTGCGTATCGAAGCCTAGTTGGATACTGTCCTGTCGCCAGATGATGCCATCGCTGTTTCTTTGATCAAAGACATCGTCGTTAACTTTAATGTCTACAGTTAAGGCATCGGCATTCCAAGAGAAGGTCGCTTGTGCGTTGTCTGTTTTTCCGGAGGTTCCTTTGCCGGACCATGTCGCGATGTTGTTGAATTTGCCTTGCTTTGGTCTGCCGATTTCGTGGGCGGCGAGCAGGTTAAAGGTTTGATTCTGTTCCACGGGTTCGAGTGTAGACGAGAGAAGTTGCAACTTTGAATGCCATGTATGTGTGGGCGATGCTTGATGATCAATTTTCAATGGCACATCTATTTGCTTCTGAGAATCACTGGGTAAACTGATGGCTAATTGAGCCTGCAACTGGTTGTCTAATGTCATGCGCAACTGTGTGTCTAGTGTTTGCTGTGCATGGTTTCTTAGCACGATACGTTGTACAAACTTATCACCTTTGACGAGCATGTTCGAACTGACTAGTTCAAGGGGCTGACGAATGGCGATCCACTTGATCACTTCGTTTTGCCCGGGAACTTGGCAACGTAGGGGCAGCAAACCTGCGGGGCAGTTAGGTTCTACCTTTACCACCAGTTGGGTCGCATCACGCTGTGCGGTTAGGGTTCCATAAGAGCCTAGGATTTCTGCTTTTTGCAGGTCTTGTGGCAAGGCTATACGTTTCTGATCTCCCGGATACAACGTAGCTAACAGGTTGGCATCAATCGTCTGCCCTTTGGGATACAGCTTTGATGACAAGCCGCGGACATAGATCGGTGAAGGCGAAACATCGAGCGTTACTAGCCCATTAATGACCGGAAGACTGTGGCTAACGCCCATGATGTTCGTGACAGTGACTTGTTGCACATTCCCGACTGGTAGGACAAAACGGTGGTCCCGATAGACCGACCAGATCATCGCTAGCGTCTGATCGTCTGACGTATATACATAGCCCCATAAGTCTGTACTTAATTGTGTTAATCGTGTCACGGGTGACAAGCCTTCAGTCTGATCCGCAAACACAGCCAATGCAGGAACCGCTGCCTTGGGCGAAACTTTTTTGGTGCCGAATTTGAGTTTGGGATCCAAGTTGTAACAGATGCCCCAACTGCCATCGGAGAGAGGGGGGTAGTCATAGGAATAAAACGGTAAGTAGGCACGGATGCCTTCGCCTTTGAGAATTCCCGCCACACGAACATGCCAACGTGCGTGATCCTTCTGGCGATCTTCCGAGCTGAACATGGATCGATAACCCAGTTCTGTGATGTAGATATCCATGTCTTTACCGTTGTTGTACTGGCGAATGGCTTTGTGCAATTTGGCGAAATGTTCGGGAATTTTAGCTTTTTCTGGTGGCGGTGCGTGATAGCCGTGGCAATGGTAAGCATCGAGTAACGACAGGAGCCCTTGCTCAAACAGGGGTAGGTTCCAACTGTACTCACGGAGTGCTGAAGTGCAGGGGCCCATGAGAATCGCATTCGGATCGTTGGCATCCACCACTTGCCGTGCACGTCGGTAGATTTCAATCACATCCTGTGGGTAGTAGATCGGCTTGTGGATACCGGATCCGGGTTTGTTGAGATTAATTTCCCAAGAAAGATCGTAAATGCGATGTTCCATACTCGACGAAAAATGTTTACTTTTCTGTATAACGTCTTTAAAGTAATTCATGAACAGATCCCAACTTTTGATGCCTGGTGCGATATTTGGGGTGTCTGACTTGGCCCATTTGGGCGTGTTGAGATTGATGCCCAAGTTGACGATGGTGTTCATCCAATTAGGTCGGGTAGGTTTATTCTCAATCGCTTTATGCAGCCAATTCGCCATGCCGTTGGAACGGTTGGCTACGCCTTCAGGTTCAAGCCATATCCAGCGTTGGGTATCTAGCCGCCAGCTCACGCCCAGCATGTCAGCAAGATTGCTATGACCTCCATGCAGACCTAGAAATGAAGCATTACCCACACGTTGCATCCGTTGTTGACTCTGCTTAAGGGTTCGTGGCATAACGGCGAAACTGCCATGGCCATCGGGCATCGACCCCGTGGTCCGCAGACAGGAAAGTTTCTCGATGTGTTGGCCTTTATCATTAACCCACCATGCTTGCAAATCGTAAAATCCCGGCTGATCCGGCGTATATTCAGTGACGCAGGTTGATGCTTTAAGGTCCTGGGGTTTGAAGGTATGTTCAAAGATCACCTTGTCGAAAAAATCACGGACCTGACAATGCAAACCACTTGCCTGAGATGGAAACCCTTTGGGGCAGTTAAAGTTTAACGCCACATTTTTGCCCGGCTCAAAGAGATTATTTCGTGACATGTTGGTGGTAAATAGAACGGGTGCATCCAAAGATCGCTTCGGAGTACGGTAGAGAAAAATACGCTTGATAATTAAGGCTCTGTTAGCAGGCACTGAGCCGGTCAATGAAAAGTTACGGAGTTGATCAATGGGGAGAGATTGGCCATCCTTGTTCTTGAACAGATCAAAGGCAAGCAATCGCTGCCGCATATTGCCTTCAACTTGCTGGGGTGAGAGGACATGACTGTATTCCTTGCCATCTTGGGTATTGATTTTTGCACGGAACCACCACGGCCCGCCAGGGTTGGCCATCATCTCGATGCCAATGCCCGTTGCATCCGCACAGGCTTTGGGGGCTAATTTTGTAAGCAGATCCATCGTAAACCAGCGGTCAATTTTTCTCGCCTTGTCGCCAATTTTAAAAGTCATCTGTAGCAAGTCTTTTTCATCGCCGAGTGTGATGCCCAATTGAGCATTGACGGTGATATTTTTACCTTTGCTAATTTTAATCTGTTTTGAGACAGCATCGGAAAATGTTGCCAGTTCGCTGATGATTTCAATGGATTGTGCGCGGGCCATAGTCCCGGCAGCCAGTACGACAACTGTGAGTGCAGCAATACACCCTGTGAATCGGTTAAACATTTGTTAGATTCCTGATGATAAATGATGATAGAAATCAGAGGGTTATGAATCGGAGGGTTGTGCATCAAGGTTCCATCAAGGGATAACGTTTGTAGAACGTTCCCCAGTCTTGCGACATATCTGTGGGGTTGATTTTTTTGCCATGGCCATCGACAAAGAACGCATTGGCCGTATCACTGGGATGGCGAAACGCTGTCCGGCTGCCATCATGCAGAGCGTTGTAGCCCACAATAGGCGGACGGTTAGTGAGGGCGGTTGGAATTTGGCAATCTGCTCCGATGATTAGCTCAGTGGGTTTTTTAAGACTGTTGAGTCGTTTCCAGTTATTGGCCCAGATTTCCTGAGCCAAGCCGTAGCTGTTATAACCAATCCCACTGTACGTAGTAGACCAAGCTTCCCTTGAGCTAAGTGTGGGGCATTTGAACACATTGGGTAAGGGAGCCGTGTCCTTGAGCCAGTTAATGGGAGTCACACCGGGGACGGTGACTGGTTCGTTGATGTAACGCTTAAGAAGATCGTTCCAGTAGTATCTTCCGCCGGGGGCGTTGATCTTGTAGGGCGGGAATGTTTCACGGTAATCATCGAGATAAATCGCCATGCAAACGCCCATCTGTTTCATGTTGCTCATACAAGATATGGCTGTTGCTGATTCTCGTGCTTTTTTCAAAGCGGGTAACAGGATGGCCAACAGTAACGCGATGATCGAGATCACCACCAGCAGTTCGATGAGTGTGAAAGCACGTTTAGTCTTGGATGTTGTTAAGCAAATATTCATGAGATTTTCCTCTGTTAATAGGCCATGGAAAAACAACTTTAAAAATTTAATCGTTTATCAATCAGTCTTAAAAGTTATCGATGAGGCACGTACAATCAGTTCGGGTTTGATACAGATTGATTGGGGTTCAAGTTCCGGGAAATCCCCCTGTGCACGTTGGAATAACAACTTCACTGCCTGATGTCCGATCTGTTTTGGGGATTGTTTGACCGTGGTCAATGCTGGCGAGATGATGGGTGCAAAACTCATATCCGCAAACCCCACCACTGATAGATCCTGCGGGATACGCAATTCTAATTCTGATGCCGCCTGATAGACCGCCAGTGCCATGAGGTCTGCTGCTGCAAAGACGGCGGTAGGGCGTGGGGTGCAACGGAGCAGTTGTCTTGCCTGTTTTAGACCATGATTAAAACAAGGGTCTTCTAGCATGTGGTAGGTGACATCATGTCCCGACAGCGCATCTTCAAAACCTTGACGACGCAGTAATCCGGTACTGGTAAAGGATGGCCCAGCCAATTGCGCGATATGTCGATGGCCCAGACTTAGCAGATACTCTGCTGCGATTTTGCCCCCAAGGTAATCATCTGTTCCTGCAAAATCCGCGTGGGTGTTGGGCATCTTACGATCCACGCAGACCACCGGCAAGCGATGCTTCCATGCTTCGTGCAACGCTTCGTCGGGAGTCGCATCTTGAATCGGACAGATGATAATGCCATCGACTCGCTGTTCGATGAGGCGGTGAATGAGTTCCAGTTCATTGCTACTGTCTGCTAGATCGGGGCCGAGTTTTCGGGCTTTGACCACAATGGATAAATGATCTCGATCAGCTAGTGCATCTTGAATACCAGCCAGAATCTGGGCAAGAAATTCGAATTCCGGGTTAAGAATGATGCCAATGGTCTGGGTTTTGCCACTTTGGATTGCACGGACAAGTCGGTTGGGTCTGTAATTAAGGTGCTGGGCAACCTCTAGTACACGTTTTTTAGTTTTATCCGAGACCTGTGATTTGTTAGATAGAACTCTAGAGACTGTACCAATGGAGACGGATGCCTCTTGGGCGATGCGTTTGAGTTGGACCATATTGGTGCTGGTCATAAACTTATCCTATCACTACAAGTATTTGCGCAAGTATTTGCATAAATTATAGGTTTGATAATTATCAAGTCAAGATTTTGGTGTGAAATAAAATAAACACATGATGATATTTTATTATTAGTATTTTGTTTAAAGTTATTTATAACACTTAGAGAATTCAGAGTGCGTCTTCATAGGCATAACACAACGAACGAATTGTCGTCTTAGAGCTTATAGATAAGATTAGATAGGGGAGATGAAAGAGAGTTGGACGATTTTTACTGCAAGCTGACGAAAAGGGCTATTCGCTTTTTTGTGCAATGGCGATTAGGTCTCGGTAGATGCCGGTGATGTTGCCGTTTCTTACGATCTGTAATTTTGGCGTTGCGTTGATCTGGCGATTTAATTCTTCAGATGTATATTCAAAACCATGATAAACCGCATCGGATGAGCCCCCGAATTGCCAAGAAGGAGTTACGCATATTAAATGTCCGCCGGGCTTAAGGGTGCGCGTGATTTCCTTGAGAATTTGAATCGGATTCGCTAAATGCTCAATCACATCAAAGAGTGTAATGCACGCTGCAAAATTATCACCAAACGGGATCGCATCACCGCGTCCTAATTGAAATTTTGGACCTCCCTTGGTATTGGCAGGGTAGGTTTGTGTGCTACACATTTTGGTAGACACCGCAACGCCTTGCGGTTCAGGATCGATCCCGATGACCTGTAAATCTTTCATTGCAAACAAGTGACTAAACAAACCATCGCCGCAGCCCACGTCCAGTACCGGCCCGTCTTTGCCTAGTGCATACTCACTAACAAGTTGAGCTAAATGATCACAGCGTTGTTTTAGAGGGTCTGCTTTTTTGTAGCCTTCCCAAACCAAAGCACCGCGCTGGTCATATTTTTCAAACGGCATCATCCCCGCATGCAAAGCAACGTTCCACAATAAACCACTACCTTCATGACGAGCGTAAACATCGCGCATGTCCGGTGAGGCCCAGTCGAATCCAAAAATCTCTTGAAACGCAGTTGTCTCAGCATCTGCTGGTGAGGGTGAAAATTCATCCGTGACAATTACCTGAGGCACAGCCATGCATCGGCCACCTTGGAGCCTGATCGTCAACCCCAATGCCATGGGGCCAAGTTGCGGCAAGGCGTTGAGCAACTTCTCGCCATGGGCTGCATCAAAAGCTTTCTCCTCAACGACCATCACCCCGCTAGCGATCGCATCGACTTCTTCGGGAAAGCGATAGCAGTTGCTCCCGACACCTTTACCATGATGATGAAAGCCTTTGGGATGAATCATGTTCTCGCCAAGTGAAAAAACATGCCCATCTGCAAAGTAGCGTTTGGCGCCGACGAGCTTAATGCGAGGTAAGCGCTTAATAAATGAGCCAAGGATTTTGAGCCAATCCGTCGGTTGGGGGTCGGGGGCATTAACATGACGGACAAGGACTAGACCCTCTCCGGGGCGTGTGACTTGCCAGAGGCCGGTAGTGGGGGTTGGATCATTGTTGGCGGTAGGTGCAGATATCGTCGGTTCACTCATAGTCAAGAAGTCGGCATTTCAAGCGATTAAGCTTGAATTTGCCTTGCATCGCGACGGTTAAAGTTTGCCAAAATAAACGTTCAATGAGGCGTTATAATGACAAATGGCTGCCCTAGATTAGGACAGCCATCCGTATTTTAATTGATTAAGCTTAGAGGCTTAATTTTTGTCATGATTGCTTAGGCAAGTATTAGTCGTACTCGACATCATTAAGGCCACCTTTGCTAATCAATGAAGCGTCGTCCGGGCCAACGATATCGAATAGATTGTCATCGACCTTGCTGCTGTCCCCGTACTGGGTATCCAATTGGTTGTGCGTGGCTTCAAAGGTGACATGATTGTCATTAAAGCCCACACTACCACGCCATTCGTTGGTGTTACTAGTTGGATTGGTGTGAACGGACTTGATGGGCTGGGCAGCTGTGCCAACGCCCCCAACGAATATGGCTCCATTATTATCCTTAGCACGGTCAGTGATAATGGGAGCTTCACTGTTAGATGTGTCTCGCCATTCGGCAGAACGCTGTTTGTCGTTGACGCCTGCATTAGCAATCCTTAGCAGAGCGTAGGAGTAATTAGCGGTGGCCACGAGGCCGGAGGTCCAACGCGTCTTTGTTTCTGAAGGGCTGATGACATATTCGCCGGTGAAATAATTGTCATCGAGTAGTTCTTGGAAACGGGCTTCAACCGTGATGCTTGATGAGAATCCGGGAACGGTGTAGCCAGTAAAGGCGAACGGTTTGCCGATGGAGTTCTTTCCCGGGTAGTAGGTGTTGTTTCCTTGTGAGAACAGCACTAGGCCGGTGTGGATGCCTCGAACTTGTGTAGAGTTTTGCATTTGACGGGCTGTTCGTCGAGCAGCACCGAGTGCGGGCAACAAGATGCCGATGAGTAGGGCGATGATCGAAATCACAACCAATAATTCAATTAACGTAAACGCGTGCTTTTTCATAAAAAGCTCCTCATAAAGAGAGAAAATGAAACGGCGGGCGCAATTCTGCGTTTAAGCGATTTGATCA
>JAESSU010000088.1 GCA_016763955.1 Phycisphaeraceae bacterium
CGTCTCCCATGTGAATTTCAAGACAGCGGCACCACACGCGCATACTGGGACAAAACGGTCAAGCTTGATCTTTCAGACTACGATCATTTTGTGTTTCGCTTCAAGGCCCAGGACTGGACAAGTGTTCGTATGTTGTCGATGTGGTTCAACGCCGGTGGCAACCAATGGTATGGGAAACTAGCTGTTGCAAACATCACGTCCAACCAATGGCAGGAAATCGTTATTCCAAAGAGTGCTTTTGGGGACACCTATGGAGCAAAACCAGGATGGGACGATATTCGCGGTATCCGCATTGCGGTTTGGCAAGGACGCCCCGGCAAGACCTCATTCGCCATCGCGGACTTTCGTGCAGAGAAATCAGCTATCCCAGAAAACCTGTTTCGCAATAGTAGCTTTGAAGTTTGCACCACGGAAAAACTGCCTGATTACTGGGGCTCTGGACATTGGGGAATCATCACTCCCCAGTGGGTTACTGATATTGCAAGCTGGCGTGAACGTTGGGGTGTAGATGAAAATGTCAGCCACTCGGGCAAGCGTTCCCTACGCATCGTCGGCTCCGCAAAAAACAGTGATTTGCGCGCAGTTGCCAATTGGACTTGCTTAGATCTAAAGCCCCACACGTTGTCGGCTTGGATGAAAAGTGATCGCGAGGCGATGCCTGTCACGCTTGAGATTCCCGGTGCTGGCAGAAGCACCGTGATGGTGGGTACGCAGTGGAAACGCTACTCCGTTACGACGGGGACACCTAAGGCAAACGTGGTCTCCTGTCGCATTTCTCCGGCAGCCGAAGGTACGGTATGGATTGACGATGCTCAATTAGAAGCAGGCAGCACGCTGACAGATTGGCGCCCCGCCAGAACAGATGCAACGATGACTGGCATAGCGGTTCATCGAATGGTTCCAGAGTTACCGCCTCTCACGATCACGCCAGACGCAGACTACAGTCATGTGAAGATTGATGAGCATCGCCGGTTCTTGGTCAACGGCGAACCGTTCATTCCTTATGCCTACATGCCTTGGGGGAATCCCAGTGAAACCGAACTGAACCAAGTTGCCCTCGCTGGCTACAACACAGTTATCTACTGTGCCTATGCTGCAAATTCTCTAGAGGGAGTTCGGCAAGTGCTTGATGACGCTCATAAAAATGGGTTGAAAGTTATATTGTGGTTACATAGTCTGGTTACTTTGGATCAAGTGCGCCAGTGGGTGCCAGCCTTCAAAGACCATCCTGCTTTGATCGTCTGGTATGTCTATGACGAGCCTGCCAAAATCACGCCCGAGATTCAGGCAAAATATGATCTTACACGCAAGCTTGATCCGGGACATCCTGCAATGCTTAACTATGTTTTGTATCCAACTGATATGCTCGGCGACATTGCATCTCTGGATTACTACCCCATTCCCAACAGTCAGCCATTGGGTATTGGCGGCGAGGCTGCTGCCTTGGAACGCGCAGCTTCAAAAGTCGGCAAGCCCAGTTGGATATGGCTCCAAAGCTGCGGGTATGGTTTTTTCTGTGCACGTGAACCCACCGGCCCAGAAGAAGAATGCATGGTGTATATCTCTCTTATCAACGGTGTGCGTGGACTCCAATTTTTCGCCTATGTTCCGCGTACCCTAGAGTTGTGGAATGCGATGCAACATTTGTCGCAGGAAGTAAAACAGTTAACCCCCATTCTGTATTCAATCGAACAGCCACGCGAAGCGACCGTTTCACCGTCGGCTATTCACATGGTGGTCAAACAGTATCAAGGAAGCAGCTACCTCATCACGGTCAACGTCACTGACCAGCCCGTCAAAGCCAAGTTGCAATTCCCCGGTGCCAATGGCGAAGCGACAGTGTTGTTCGAGAATCGAACCGTCAAGATTCACGATGGCGTAATCCACGACGATTATGAAGGCTATCAGCGGCATGTGTATAAATTGAAATAAACGATTCTGTAAAAGACAGACGCGTTGTAATAATGCGATCAAGTTTATTGTCCCGAGGATGGGTTTAACCCCCTTGCTTTCAGTCGAAACCTTTAGGTTTTACTGTTTTCAGGTCGTGTTTCGTTGGAAGTTTAAGAATTGGTTTAGGCATTGCCTTTGGTCTCGGGGCTTGTTTTTAGGGTTGTTTGTTACGTTGTGCCTTGGACTGTAATGTTTTGGATGATCACGTTCTTGGGAACTGGTAAGGTAGTCATGGAGTACGTTCTCTCGTGAGCTATGGACTTTAGTCCGTAGCTCACGAAACTCCATCAAACTTACCAGCTTCAGCCGGTAGTGGTTCAGTTTCAAGGGGGTAAATTGATGGCAAAGAGATCAGCGGAACATGCGATGTTTTTACCTGCTAAAGGCCAGTCCAAATACAAACTAAAAATTCACAAATGGGTTGCATTAAGTCGCGCCAACGTATTTTCGGTGATGGTTGCTCAGCAGGCTGTTGTTCATACTGAGATCATGTACGAGTTGATGCAGTTGATTCGGTCACAGGAGATGGATCATTACCTGCCGGGTGTTGTGTTCGATAAAACATGGCTTAATTTGTATCAGGATCATCGTGCGGTTACCAAAGCTGTTGCTTTTGTTTATGAGTTGGATGGGATATGGCCGTATAAGACATCTGACGTTCAGAAGGAACTGGGTGATTCTCGGATGGTATCCAATTGGACAAAGAACCAACCCGAACAGTTTGCAGCACTCATTAAAGAAGAGTTTAGTCCTGTTCAATTGATGAAATTTGTCCGCTTAGGCATCCGGCTAAATCACCGGAATTACAAGTTGCAACTCAAACAGTTTGCCAAGATTGCTCAGGGTGATATGGGTAAAGCTGATGATGAATCATTTGATGAGCGTTTAAAATCATCGCCAGGGTTACATTTCTATTTGCGTGTGGCATTACCCTGTATGTGCGTTTACCAAAAATTCCCATTAACAGTTTTTCGCATGGCTAAACGAGAGTGCTTGCAAAAAAATAGCATGCAGAATTATGTGTGGTTGGAAAACCTTATTCGGTTAGACCCATATATGGCAGGGGCTGATTTTGTCCGTGACTGGGTGAATATCCCCGGCGGCCTGACAACGATTGAGCGACGTAAGAAGATAGCAGAATGGTCGATTGATGGACTCGACACCGGCCAGAAGCTAACTCGTCGTAAGGTTAAATATTGGTTTGGCGGCTACATATGGGCAGTTGCTCAGCGTTTTGGCAAAGTGTTGATTCCTAAGCCTGTGGAGTATGGCCCAGAAGGTCCAATGACTGCTGGGGAGATTTTAGAGTTGTTCGACGCATGGGCTCAGGACGCATCGCCTTTAAGGGGTAAAGAATGCCTTCATCTCAGGGATGAAGATTTGGCTGACTTGCAGGAAAAATCTTGGCGTAGTGCGATTCGTCCCTATCGTAACCAGTGGGATCATATTTTAAGCGGTGGGGGTGGATGGAACTCGGGGTGACTTTCATCGCCCCCTAGGTGATGGATTGCAGGTTCAATGTCCTGCATCATGACTGAGCGAAACGACAACCCGACAGAATCCAGCTTGCGGCATCGCCTCAAACGACTGAGCATTGCTAATGCTCAAGCTGATTCTGTTGTGTCATCGTCATGGCAGATCAGGCATCAAACCCCAGCTCAACCCAACAGCAATAATTCCGAAGATTCGATTTGTCGGCTACTGGCATCACTTATCGCTCGCCGGATCGCCAGCGACTTGCAAGTGCTTCCGGAGGGTTCAGAACTTCCGGGGGTTCGGGGTCTTCCTGGGGGC
>JAESSU010000089.1 GCA_016763955.1 Phycisphaeraceae bacterium
ATGGAAAACGGCCTGCTGTTATCGTCACGAAAATCAACAACATGTGTATCGTTGGAATATGCAAAGCTGCCCAGATTCGCGAATTCAGGTTTTGTCATTTAACTCCTCCATTGCTTTGTTTTGTGTTTGTTTTCTCGATTAATCCCTTGGCCTCTAGTCCGGTTTCTTTCACCCAGGATACTGGCACAGCCTTAGATTCCACACCTTTGATGAACTTGACCAACTCGCCATTTGGATAAGCGTCAAAGTCACGAACGGGAATGATCGTTGTGTTTTTTTCGGTCATGCCACTGCCCTCGTGATTTTCAGAGTGCAGGCTTCTGTGTTGTCGTACAGGCCCATAAAGTCGAATTCGGCCATGACGTCCTGACCATTGCCGCCCGCCACAACGCGAGGGTTTGTCAGCTTTAGCTTGGGTATGAGAAACGTGCACTTCTCATTCGCCGCGGCTCCAATTGTGAAGCTAAGCGCCAGTGCTGTCTCAGCAGCCACAGTATCAATGGCTTCGTTGTTCTCGAAATAAATTGTCGTTGAACCAGACAATTCGAAGCGGCCCGAACCAATACCGGCTAACGTGCGCGATCCAACTTCGGCCTGTTCTCGCAGATTGTTTGTGATGCTCATATTCAGGGACTTTAGATGCAACCCTTCAGTTACACCTGTTCCCGTCAAACTAAGCCCTGAAACGTGACTGGACGTGTTCAGGACAGGTTTAGTGTTCGCCGCTGTATAAGTTGACCCTGTAATAATGGCGTCGTCCTGCGCCCCGCCAAGGCCCATCAATTCGAACGACAAATCACTAATCTCTTTCGAAGTCAGGCCAAACGACATTGAACCGATCTGGCAACCAACAAAGCGATGATACGCCTCCGAACCAGACCCAACACCAAACGTTTTTTCAATCGTAAATGACTTTTGCATCACCCCATTTTTAAGAACATTGGACGCAAACGGACTCTGCATCAGGCCTTCATAGAAATCGTCAAATGTCCCGTATGAAGGTTCTGCGCTGATAGATCCCGAAGCCATTTCACCAACTAACGCCTGATCGGTAACATTGCCGTCCGGGCGAATTTCATCGGACGTCTTATGCTCAAACGTACGATTGAGTGATTCCGACTTAAACCGCAGATTTTGAAATGCGGGCGTGGCGGGCGTCGTGCCTGCGACCGTTTCGGCTATAATTGCCAAACGGGTATTGGAAGCATCGGAGAAAGCCATGCTGTATTCCTTTTCAGATTGTAAGGTTAATCAGGCCGTGAACGTGTCACGAGTAAACGGAACTGCCATCGACCAGCCCAGAAACGGAGCATCGGCAATTTGAGTTTGCACATAAGGGATGCGGCATTTCACCGATCCGATTTCAGCATTGATGAAAATGCCTTTGAACCTGTCGGCTATTTCGCGAATGCGGTTTGAACCCTGCCCTCCAGGTACACGAATGCGTGCGATAATCAGGCCTACGTTCCGCTCGCCGTTATTGCCGGGGTCTCCAAAGCTGATTTGCTCTGCACCACCACTTGCGATTTCCAGTTCAATACTCTCGCCACCAACGGGCGGTGTGAATTTGTGGGCGTCGAACCCAATGACCATATCTGGAAATTCAGCTTCACACCGTGCTTTGAAAAACGCCTCAATATCAGCGCGTTCGGTGTCATAGCTCATGGCAGACTCCCAAACGAAAAAAGCCCCGCGAATGGCGAGGCTGCAAATTGACGAATTTCAGTGATTGTATCCCGTAAGGGTACGCGGTTTGCGCGAAGTGCGCAAGTATCAAATAGAAAAACTGAATTACAATTGTTAAACTTCAGAATCATTGAAGAGGACGTTGGTTCGCCCCCTTCAATTTCCATACTCAATAATTTTTGGGTTCATACGGTGGATCGTCGACGCGTTTTTAATCTCCTCAATGATCGAAGAACAACGTGAGGAATTGAGGAAAAAACTGACTAAACAGCAGCAAGGGCTTTCCGAGTAAGGATTGCGCGATATTATTCATCCCTGAGAATGGCGGCGGTGCTGGGGTGCGGTTGAAGTCATCCAAGTGAAGAACTCAAAGGGCAATGCCAAGGAATCATATCCGAAAAATTTGACGTGTAGCGACATCAAATCTCTGAAGAAAACTGTCCAGCAATTGAATTAGTTTCACCAACTTTATTCGCTTCACTAATTATAGAACCTTCATACTCCATTGAAGGAGCATTAAATTGAAACGGCGTACCTGGTATCCGAGTTTCCAATTCTTTTTGAACATCAGATAACGGAACATTGAAAAACTCTTTTCGACGGTTGAGGCGGTTCACTCTGAAATCGTCAAATCGTGCGTGAAGTTCTTTTTCCAAACGTGGGACATCCTCTGAAAACACCATTGCATGGATATCAAATGGAAACGGCACACTTGCATCCCCAAGTTCTTTGACGCGATCCAGCGGTTCTAATCTGCGTGTCATGCCAATTTTTATCATACGCTCGCCAAATGCGCCGCGATTGCTGATTACATAGAGGTGGCCAATTTTTGTGTGCTCAGCCATAGAAAGCAATCTACCTTTGGACATCGAAGCCGCCGCAAGCTCACTTTCAAGCTCATTGACTTCGGCCTCCAGTGCGGCGCGATGTTCTTGGCTGGCTATTTTTAATCTTGCTTTCACCTCATCGAGTGCAGCTTGTTTAGCGGCTTCAAGTTTTTCACTTCGTTTAATTTCTGCCAGTATTTCTCGTTGAGCTTTCGCTTCTTCTCGTTCGGCTTCACGTACCGCGCGCAACTGATCTTTTTCCTGTTCCTTTTTGATTTTTTCCTCGTTCACCAAATCCGCTTCTTTAAATTTTAGCTGTAGATACTCATCTGTAATTTCAACATGCAAACTCTCATTCAGCTTATCTAGCGAGTCCCTAGAGGCCTCGATGCGGTCTTTTACTTGATTAATATTCCGCCAGTTAATTTTACCAATTCGTGAATCACATTCGTTGTTAAACGCCCGAAGTGTCAGCCGAACCGCTCTACCCACCATTTTTCGGCCCTCAGACTTACTATCGCCCACAGTCCAATCTGTATGACCAACAACCGCGTTCTTTGAGCGAACAGCTTCTTTTTGTTCTTCTTTGACCGACTTAATCGCAAAAACATATTCTGCATGATCTTCGAGTTGAAACTTTGGTTCTTGAAAGCCTTTTTCCGTCAAACTGTATGCATCTTCTAATGGTCGCAATGCGTCTTCTAGTTCCTGTAATTTCTCATGCTTTGCCTTGTAGTCAGATTTGACATCATCCACATCGTCACGAAGACCCAAAAGATTGGCCTTCAGAAGATCGAATGCTTTTCGCATTTTTTTCCGCATAGATTTTTCTTCAGCTTCAATATCTACAATTCCTGAATACCGGACCAAGAGTCTTTTCAATTTTGACCTATTCACAAAGTACAAAACCGAGAAAACCAAACTCGCAATCAGGTAAAAAACGATAACCAATGCGTATATGGACTCAGGTGACATGGTATACTTACTCGCAATTGGAATATGGAGTGGGTACACTGAAGTTAAAATTACTGAATATCAATTGACATTATTCAGTTTTCATAAACATTAATTACATTGACAACAGATTTCCGTTGCCGTTGGCTCGGCTTTTCCAGAGTGCAACTCAAACCATCAATTGAGCGGTTTCCTGTAATTCCTTCACAATACCAGAACCCCATTTAAGCTGACGAATTGCGGTTCCATCGCTGTGCTTCTTGCTGGTATCAAGATATACGCCGCCAGCCTTTTCCCCCTTGGCTGTCATTTCCCAGTGCTTATTACCCTTCAGGTCCCGAACCTGCTTTTGAAATCCATGACTTTCCAACAACTTATTGGCCGCTTGGGATGAATAATCACCTAGTCGACCACCAATTTCTGTTGGCGTAATCAAACTTTCCTGCCGTGGCGCTACGAGGTGACTGGCTCCGATGATTTCCAATGGATCAACACCAGTAAGCCGGATAGCCAGCTTTTGACCTGACAGCACAGCCTGATTGCCTTTGAATCCGGCAATTGTCGCCATGCGTTTGCCTTCGTGGAAGATTTGGCGGATCTCGCGCATTTCAGCGCTTGGAGCCAGTGCATTAAGATTGCTTTCCTTCGTTCTGTTTGATCGGTAATCGAGGAAAGTCTGGTTTACGGACAACTGAAAAGACGGACTGATCCAGCCAGCGTAAGAAACGGCCAGCAATTCATGTACAAATGTACCACCATAACGACCAGGGGAACTGACAATAGGTTGCATAGGGGAATATTCCGTAATTAGAATTTCCGCCATGTCCTCAGTAGTTTGAAGGGCAAGCCATTCATTTGGCCGTACATCTTTTGTTACGCCTTTCGCAATTGCAGCGTTTGCAAGCGCATTTAAATTAAACCGCCCTTCACTGTCCGTGGTAATTTCCACGCCAGCGATTGTTGGCAAGGCAATTGAATTGGTGTTAGAAAATTTTGTCATTTGGAGTTTCCTTTGAGCTCTAGATGGGAGACCAGCGCGCGCAAACGCGACTGATCCATTAGAACCTCGGTGAAGCGGCGTCTCAAAACACACTTCACCGAGGTGGTTTCACTGGCGAACCAGCAAACTTTTCAATTGTTCAGGATATTGCTTCGCCAAAAGAAGCCTACTTCGGTCCAATTTCCCGAGCGCTTCTTGATGATCAAAACATCAACTCCAACTCAGCAAACGTCAGCCCCACCATTCCCGCTGTTGCCTGCTTAGACCACCCACCTTCAAGCCTTGGTCCATAGGGTAAATTGTTCTGTAAATAGATCGGCCTCAACTCAGATACTGATTGAATAATTGCCGAACCGCGATTGATGGCGTCTTGTCCGGACTTATCCAACACGCCACTTGTTGCCAGTGTTGGTTGTCCAACCGTCACTGTCCAATTACCCCGAAACCGCCCTGTATCGACAGGCGAGCGCAGTACCACACGGCTTAGTCCCTCCATCGCCAGCTTTTGCATAATCAGCAAAATCACCTCGTCAATTTCATCTGCATACTGATCGAGTTCAATTCGAAACTGAGTTGCCAGCATTTATCGAGCCACCATTGCAAAGAATGTTCCGGCTTCAACAATATCGCCCGTGTAAACAATCAAACGGGTTTTGGATTTAATCGTCACCCTGTCGTTTTCGAGAGGTGCTATGCTCAAGCCCTCCAGATAGATCAAAACATCCGTTGGGCCTGCTACGTAATCCGGAAACGTATCTCTAATAGCCGTTCCTGTACTCACAAGCGCCCTTCCCGTCCAAATCTCAGGCTCTGATGTGGAATACTCCCCTGATACAGCATCGTACTCCCCCGCCTCCCCTTCACGCTCCAACATACATTCGTGGATTGAATCGGGAATAGCCTTAGCAACAGCGTCAAACGCTTTCTTGGCGATCTGCGCGACAGTCTTGACCATTTATCCACGCGCCAATGGCATAGAACCGAAGCCACCTGAATTACCGGCCACCAAACCGCGCAACAACCGCTCGATTATCGGAAATTTGGGCGCCTCACCCGTTCCCGGGCCATGATCGGCAAATGTGGTGCTGGATTGTGCTGGTCCCGCCCCTGCGCTCTCTGAGACGATTTTCCCGCCGGATACAGCAGGCATTAAATCAACGCCAAGGACGTGCTGTAAAGCAGCTTGGAATTGGGCATGGGCAACTTGTGGTGGAATAACGGTGTCAGCCCATGAGCGACCGTCGGCGTCCACTACGTCCTTCGCTGGGAATGGAAGTGGCTGGTCGCGATCGCTTCGTTTAAAACACCATTGGCCGCGATAGGCATTAAGCAGATAGTCCGCGCCAACCAATAGTGCCGCTTCCTTGGCCGAATTTTCACCCGACCAAGAATCAATTCCACGGGCAGCAAAATATGCATCTGCATCAGCCACAGAGCCAAAGCTATTGGCTGATTGCCCACCAACCGTGAAATCGAATGCCATGTTACGCGCCTGCCAAACGGTTTAACTCGGCCTTGGCTTCGTCTTCGGTATCAAACGGCCCTGCAACATCTTCTGCTGCGTTACGCCCTTCTTTTGACGTCACGATGAACATGCCATCATCTTCTTTGATGCCGAACTTCGGGCCTTTTGCCTTTTTACCTTCGGCTTCAGGAGCGGCACTCTTAGAACCCGGAGGCGGCACATCTGTCATTGGCATTTTCTCGGCATGTTTCTTCCGTGCAGCACGGACTTTGCGCACATCATCAGGCGCAAGACTTTGAATAGTCATTTTGAATTCCAATCAATAATTGAGTGAATTGGGCGAGTTCACACCCGCCCAATCAATGAGAGTTAAGCAGCCAACTTGTGGCGGAACCGGACAACACGAACGTTGCGGCTATTGTAAACCCGCTCGTAGTTGGCGACGTTAGACAACTCTGTGTCCGTAGGCGTTTGTTTCACCATCGATGCTCCAAGCCATTTCACACCACGCATATGAATGATCATGTGCCGGCGTGAAATCAGAACGTCCTGACCACCGTTGGTTAGGGATTGCCGGTCGGTCTCATCAGGAACCTTTGGAGATCCGTCACCAAACCCAATTGCGCCCGGGCCGAATAGATAACTATCAAAAATACCAGCGGCATTGCCGTTGGCAGGATTCGGCAAATCATCATCAACCACCACAGTCCGACCCAGATAAGTCGGAATAGATGACCGTCCTTCGGAGTCTTTTTCGTAGGAGATTAAATCCTGTTTGACCATCGATCGCTCTGTCGCCGAATGCATCGCAACGCCAGTCAAACGACCAGCAACATCACCAAGAACACCGGTCGCATCCACAAAGGATTCCGCATCAAGATTCTCGGCACCGCCTGTGAGCGCTGAAATATCAAGTGTATTGACCGGAGTGCCTTCAGCAGCCAGCGCGCCCATTGCGCCCTTAATAACCGCCAATGTGGTCTTGTTGATGTCTGACGCCCACGCGTCACCCATTTCATTTGCCAAATCTGCGACAGGATCATCACCAGCAAACGAAGTGGCCAAATCTGTAATACCTGGCGCAAGCGCACGACCAATGGTAACCGCGATATCCTGACCAGAATCAATGTTTTGAATTGAAATGTCAGTCGTATCGTCGAGTATCTGTGATCGCTTACGGAACTCTTTCCAAAATGGAATTCCAACCAGCCCCATTTCAGAACCAACATTCAGCTCACTGATAGGAGCCATGATTCCAGATGAGAAAAAACGGTTCGTCTCAGCAGACCGTTCGAGCATGTGAGAGCGATAGAGAGGGTTATTAATAACCTCTGCGACTTTTGTAATAGACATGAGCCAATTTTCCTTTTTGTTGGCTATTTCTTTCGAAACAACCGACCATTGGCCCGGCTGAATTCACTTTAGGTTTATTGGCACCATTGGCGCCCGAAAGCTGGTTAAGCGGTTATGCTTCCCAACAATGTGCTAATGCGTGAGTCCGGCAATCCTGCCTCCTGCATCATTCGCTTGGCCTTTTCAGGCTCTTTAGAAATGAGGTCGCCTTGGCGCGTGATATTCCTGGTGTCCTTGCCCCACGGGTTTGTTGTGCCCGTTCCGCCCTTGCCGCCATTGCCGCTTGAGTTTCCTCCGCTGGCATCAGGGATAAATGGTTTCGCATGGGGACCTTCTGCCCATTCCTTGATGAACTCTTTGATTGAAGTCGGTCCATATTGGCCTTCAACCATGGCAACGTCCTTGCCATCAGATTCTTCCACGGTGAATTTATTCATGCCACGTAACGCTGCCTTGGCCACAGTGAGGTTATCCGGATCAACGCCAGCTTCGATCAACAATGAAGTGAGGTCGCCATCAATTATCCGGCTATTCAGTTTTCCTGTGGCTGTTTCGTGGCTGGCTTTTGCGTCATCCCGCTCATCGTTTGCTTTATCGATTTTACGTTGCGCTTTGGCCTCTGCCTGCTCGTTTGCTACCCGACGAATTTCGTCAAGATCAGGTTTGTCGCCACTACCCGATTTTAAAGCCTCATATTCCACCGGGTCGAAATCAGATGGGAATTCTTCGATCTTTGTTTCGGCTTCAGTGAGTTTGTTTTTGAGATCGGTGTTCACTGTTTTTTGACGTTCAAACGCTGAATTCAACGCTGAAATCTTCGGATGAGTCTTAATGCTGTCATCCAAGTCCAAAACGTATTTTCCGTCGACTTGTTGGTATACAGATTTTAACGCTTCGTCGACGTCATCGAGATTGTCTAATATTACTTTCAAAGCCATTGACTTTGGGTCCTTCTGTTTCTGCATTGCAGAGTTGCAGGCGGGTTCCGCCCATTAAAAAACCCGCTATGACATCAAGCCAAGCGGGTTACGTTTCTAACGATTGTTTCTGAAGTATCACTCAGATAAGCACTGTTCCACAATCGGCACAGCGAATTTGTTTGGTGCCACCTTCCGGCTTACCATCCCGGATCATCCGGCCAAGCCTGACTTCAACGCTGGCGGCAGAACCGCATTTACAAATCAAAGGCTCCGACTGACCACGAACACGCTTTCGATAAGGCTTGGGCTTACCGCCACCTTCGATCACTTTGAACTGATTTAGTTCTTCGCTCATAATCCGGCACGTTCCCAAGCTTTGGCTTCACGTTGTCTCAATTGATCAAGAGTATAGGCTTTGCCGCTGCGATCCGTAAAGCGCTCAGGCGGAAGCTTACCGCCTCTGAATAATTTGCCTCGACCCTTTCCCAATACGCCATTTTGAAATGACGCCGGTTTAGCGGCCAACCATTCGTAGTAGGTTGTCTTGGCCGGAACCTGCCCATCCAGTGAAGCCCGCGTCCCAGCGGGCGCTTCCTTCAGATTAATTCCCATTTCTTTCCAGCTTTTCAGCACAGGAAACGAACTTGAACGACATTGCCAATGAGCGCGCCCCGGCCCACTCAAATACGGCAATGAATGACCGATTGGCTTGCCAGCCAGGGTGTATTGCTTACCATCACGGTCCCGGCAAATTTGCGTCGTCCGACCGTCCAAAGTGGAAACCCAACTCAGCGCTTTTATTACCGCTGAATTCTCCTTGTAGGTTTCATCACGCGCTACGTTGGCAGTATGCGAGAGCGCAGTTCGCACAACCTTAATTGCGGATTTTCGATTGATTTCGGTAATCCCGTCCCGGTAACCAGCCGATCTGGTTCCAACAATTCGCCTGACTATCCGATCTGTGGTTTCGCCCTCAACATATCCCATTCGAATAGCATTTCTAACCCGGCCGAACGCCGCCTGCTCCATTCCGGCAAACACTTCTTTTAGTAATGCACCTTGAAATGGCCTCGCCATCGCAGCGGCGTATAATGTGGCTGAGCTGGGAACAACCATGTTCGTTACGACTGGCGCCACGGTTGTAATCGCCCTGACCTGAAATTCAGCGGCATACAATCCTAACGCGCGAACCTCGCCGTTCAGTTCGCTTTTGATTGCTCGGTACGCATTTGCATTTATGGTTCGAATTGTGTCCAGCATAGCCTTCAGACGATCTGCGCTGTAGCCAGTTTTTAACGCTGCATCATTCTTACGAATTTGATCAACCAAGTCAGCATCAACGCGATTAAGAAGCGCTATGATTTTGCGCTGAACATGCAGGCTGTATCGCTCAAGACCTATTGCATGTGCAATATTTGCATCTAACAGCGCCTCATTGGCAGTCGGCACTAAACCTCCTCGTACTTCCGTTTGAACTTCGTGGCGGACATCGCGCTCAACCTACCGGATGCGGCTCGAACCAATAGCTGGGACGGCCGAGCATTTATCACAGCCCCACCCGCCGTAATTTGATAAACACCGTTGTTGTCATTTTGCGTCCATGTGAGGCCACCAACAGCATGGCCCATTGCAAACAATTGGGCGCGGAACTCTGAATGAGACGTTTCAATCACCCCAAAGTCTGGATGACAGAGTTCTGGAATTGCCAACGGAACCTGCATAGCGAGTACACTCATTGCGCTTCTCCGATTAGAGGCGGCTCTTGATCAAGCGCACCCTCGTACTCTTCAAACGTTAATTCTGGTCGGATAATTCCACCCTGCTGCAGCTTTAAGAACATGTCTTCTTTGGGCAGGGCTGCCGATTGCCAAGAGTTAACCAGCGAATTTATACCATTGGGGTCGAGCGAATGATCGGCCCAATCCGTATGGGGCCTAACGACAACTTCGTCAGGATTGGCGCCAAGCCAAACCGCCAGATTTTTCAAAGCTTTTTCCAGCCCTGATGCAGCCGTTTTTGCGATGATTTTTAGCGTCGCCGTTTCGGAAACAAACCGCGTTTTTAAAGCCTCGCCCGATTCTGCCGAGTTATTGGTAGATTCAAATAATTTCGCCCCAAGTTGAACGGCTTCCAATCGTTTGTCTGTCATAGCCTGACGTTGCGCCCCGGCTCCGGCTCCGGCGAATTCAAGATAACCAGCCTGCGCATTTTGAGGCAGCACCCAAACGCCAGCACCAACAACTTTTGGTGCGTCATCAGGAGAAATCCCGCTTATCCATGCCTGCGGCTGTGAAGTTTGAAACAGTGTTTTTCGGTAATCGGCACTCAATTGATACAGAGCAATTGCACATCGCGCCAAACCATACAGTGGTACTTCGTCAGGTTCCGGTGTCAGGTCGTTCGTATCGATAAATACAAATGGCAGAAAATCCAGTGGTCGGTTGCCTTTCTTCGAAAGTGGAACCAGTTCAGATTCATCACCATCTGAACGCCCCGCGATACTGCCGATAAGTGAATACATCGCAACACCGTCAACAATGGATAATTCGCGACAAGCACCGTGTTCGCCCCATACATTGTCATCACTTCGACGTTGTTCTGTTTCATTGAGTGACACCAACGACAGATTTTCATCCGCATCGACATCCCAATTCATTACGGCTTCTGCAACGTATCCGGAAAGGATCGGGTTACCTTCACTATCCAAGTCCGAGAGCAATCCAAAGCGGCCGGCAATCAACACCTCGCGGATAATGCGCCGGTACAATCCGTTTAGTGTGACACCGGATTTAGTCGCTTTTTCGCGCAACCCTTCCAAGGCTTTTGGCAATTCAATCGCCAGGTCTTGTTCAGTCATTAATCCAACCATTCCGCGAATAGTTGATGCGACTATATCTGGAAACTCTGCACGCTTTTTGTAAGCTGTAAACGCAGGGTCGCTCATGCCGTCCGGCTTTGGAAGGTATTCATCCCCTCGCTCTTTAACCTGATCTTCCCCCTCGACCACATCACGCATAACCCGCCAACGATCAGTAAAATCCGAATAGAGCGGATGTTTAGCAATATCCATTAATACAATCCGCCTATCTGTGTTATTTGTGCGCGCGGTACGGTTGCACGCGGTGCATTTGCCATGATGAAAGCATCTGCATTATTGGGCGATGGAATATCCCGTTTCGCCAAATCTTTTTTGCTTTCGACCTTTGCCTTCCCATGAGTATCAAAATCACGAAGCGGCGTGGCCAATTCATCAATCAAGGTTTCCAAATGCGCGCAATCGCTCGATAAGCTGATTAATTCAGCTTCATCAAACTTCATGTCCTTTGTCACAGCATTGAATGTGTTTTTAAATCGAATACCCACCTCCCACCAAGCCTGCGCTTTCACATTAGAATAGAAATCGACATTCAAGGGTGAGTGGATGTCATCTGGATCAATGTGCCTGTCCTTATTCAAAACCTCACCACCGGCGTTGAATTTGAAGTATGGAATGCTGCAGTTCTTTTCTTCATTCAACGCTTTAAAGTGTGACCCGGCATAAGCCCCAATGCCTATGCTGTCGTAATCGATTTCTGCCCGGGCAATACGTGCAACCGCATGAACCCGACTTGCAGATTTCAACAATTCGTCTTCACGACCTTTCCACTCATCAACTCGTATCGCCGCTATTCCATGGACCATCACCAGTGAGTTTTTATCTTTCCCGCTGTCAGCAACATCAAATCCAACCCGTTTACGACCGGACAATCCAATGCCCAGCACTTTATGTGCATCGATGGCTGCATTGATCCATGACCGTTTGATAATTGCCTGATCATCATCCTGAAGCGGCTCACCAAGATAGATGTGCCGGTACTCGTCTTCGTCTTCCGACTTTTTTGCCGCAATAACCTTCAGAATTGTCGATGATAGAAACGGATTTTCAGTATAATTTATCTTGCGCTTGATCGTGTCTGTCGGCGTATTCGTCACAAATTTACGGTAGACAAAATCAGTCACCAAACGCGGATTAAAAATTATCCAAAATTGCGAACCCTCTCCACGCAGTGTCGGTTCCAACACATCCCATTGGTGTTGGGTTAATCCCTGGGCTTCTTCAATCCAGCAAACATCTATTCCTTCGAGTGATTTGATCTCGTCAATATGCCGCCAAAGGCCATAGAACAGAAACTCCGACCCGGTTCGGCGATGAGTGATCGAATTGTCGAGAATCTTAAACTCATCTTCCAACCCAAATCGTTTGATCTGAATTTTCAGCAACGTGTATACGCTTTCAGCAATCTTGTTTTGAAATTGCCGAGCACACAAAAAACGCACTTTGTAATTCGACGCCAGAAATACTGCGAAGCCTGCTGCATCCCATGATTTGGATGATGACCTACCACCATACAAAATCCTATTGCGCGCCGGTTTCCTCCAAAAACCCCGAAGAGCAGGATTGAGCGTCGGCGTTGAGGTCATTTAACAGATGAATAAAAATCATTCAGTGTTCGCGTTTCAATCGGTCCACCATCTTTGCCGGTCAACTCATTCTTATCCGAAAGCCCTAAATCACGAGCAATAATATTGGCGTTTAACATTTCGGCGGCGGCACCTGTGAATTTCTGCTGATAGATAATTGCCTCAACTCGCGCTAGGACGTCAGATAAATCGGATCGTGATTTGCGCCACTCGCTCCATGTTTCCATGCTGATATCAAGAAATATGCATAAGCCAGCCAATGTCATAGCTCGCATTTTTCTTACATTAACGTGAGTAGCCACCCCTTGAAATGAGATTATTCTATCCTCGTAAAGTGGGTTTTTTTCGACCCACTCGAAATATTCGTGGCAAGCCATCAAGAGGTCGTCGGGGTTCTCAAACTTTGGCTTTGCGCCATGCGAGCTACGAGTTTCCCAAAACCGGTTACCCTTTACGAATTTTCCGGTTTGCTCGTCTTTGCCTTCCATCATCCATACCTTTCAAACTGATCTGCCATATCTCTCAAGGCCCTGGCTGCTGCCTTTGATCCAAAATCAGTAGCGATTTGCGATGCTGCATTTTCGAGAAACAGCATATCGCGGTTATGTTTGTATTTTTGTATGCTGGCCTCTGACAACGAAAAACCTCAATAAAAAACCCCACCGTTTCTGGCAGGGTTAAAAACACACATCTTTATGATTGTATCCCGCTAGGGTACGCGGTTTGCGCGAAGTGCGCAAGTCCATATAAATCTAAATTTAAGCTGCCACTTCAAACAATTCCCGATACTCTTCACGCAATCCCACCGCAATGTGTTCCAATTGGCGTGAACGAATATCATAAACCGTTCGCTTGTCGCATCGGGCCTCACGTGCAATAGCCGCCACCCTTTGCCCCTGACACAGGCGGCAAATCACTTTCCAGTCACGTGGTTTATTCCGCCCCTTTAAATATCGATGCCAGCCCGTATGAAGGTCAAATATCAGTTCCATCCGTGCAATGGCTTTTGGGCTTGGCGGTGGCGTTCGGATTGTAATTCGCGATGGGTCTTCTCCCATTTTCAACCGGTCTAATTCGGCAATGTAAGCATCAAGCTTGTCTACATGGTCATGCGCGATTTCCGGCCAACAGGACCGCTGTGAGTACAGCCATCCAGCCTCACGGTCCGGCAAACGGGGCAACGTCTCCATGGCGCCCTGAATAGCAAACCAAACCGCGTCTCCGGGCTTGGGCTCACCACCCATTTCCAAAATCCTGGCCTTTTCATATCCAATTTCAATACACTCACGCACACGGTCGGCTGTTATAAAGTCGCTCATTGCGAAGCCTTTATTTTCTGATGGTGATATTATTGATTGGTTGCTCGCTTTTCATGCTCACCTTCCGATGGTGTGTCCAGCGCATCCTCAGCATGAGTGGCGGGCGGGATAATAGGGCTTGCCTTCATGACTGCCAGTCGAGCTTTCATCCCATCGATATTTTGATATGGATTGCCAAGTGATCCTCTTTTTTTTACTTTCAATTCATGATCAAACTTCCTGAGGCTCGCAGTCATGAGCGCATTTACTTGTCCGGCTCGCTTGACTCGGCCAGCACGTTCTTCATCTGAAATTTGCACGACTGGAGGCTCAATCTGGAGTCGCTCTGTTCTCAGCCTGATATCAGTCAGCAATTCATTATTCACTCTTCGCAAATGCCGTGAAAACGCCGACGAGAATGAATCGCCGAATTTACGCTCAATTTTGCCGTGCCGAATATCTGCGCAGCAGGCAGCAACTGCCTCTGCTGTCGCGAACCCACAGGCCTCCAGCATTGTCGCGTTCATGGCCGACGTTATGTTTTCGTGTGGAAAATTATCCAACAGAATGGCCATGGCCTCGATTTTTGTCATTGTAAGCCCACCTTCCCGGCCATTTCCAAAAATTGCGCGGTTTGACCAAGCATTTTGGGCGGTTCGTCATATTCATCGTCCCAGCGCTCAGCCCTAAGCCATGTGGCCGGATGAGCATATTCCAGCCAATTCTTGCTTTGAACGAAGGCAATATACCGCGGCAGTGAATCCATGATTTGATCAAAATGACGATCACAGCCCTTTTGCGCCCAAGCCTTACGCGCCTCGCCTTTTGCTACCCGCCTAGGGTAATTGGCCCAGAACAAATTAAATGGCGTGTTTTCCGGTTCTGTGATTTTACAGATCATTCAAACCTCCTGAATAAGTAATTCGATTGATCCGAGCGGGCGGGGAACGCCACGCATTGAATAGCTAGGCATCCATTTTGCATC
>JAESSU010000007.1 GCA_016763955.1 Phycisphaeraceae bacterium
GGAACCCCGGAACCCCGGAACTCCGACCCCCGGTACTCCGGCTCCTTTCCCCCCGAGTAACTCCGGGATTTCTTATTGAAAATTAGTTAGATTTTTTTACTGATAGACAATTTTATGCAATCTAAGACCATCTACTCACATCGAAGAAAACTCAAAGTCCTGCCAACACTGTTTGTGGTGTGGGTGGGCTTTTCTTTGTTTGCTTGCACCAACAACCTGATTAAAAATTTCCCGCTCGCAGATCAAGGCTTGTTGAATCACGCGAAAAAGACTGATCACCAAGCAACCTTGTCTACATTAGACCGCGGCAGGCAGCTGTATCTCACAAAATGCAGCAGTTGTCATAGGGCATACCCCATCGGGAAGTACAGCACGTCCCAGTGGCAAGAAATTCTGCATGAGATGAGCATGAATGCAAAATTTAACCTGCAACAGGAAAAGGATGTAACCTTATATGTCCTGAGTCTGCGACAATTGTTAGCACAAGCTGCGACGGTTCGTTAGATGCCTGACATTGAATTTGTATGGCAATATTGAATATTAACGTTGTTCATCACGGGCATTGCCTCTATGATAGAGTCTTATAACCTATCGCCTTACGGTGTAATATGGAGGATCGCCCATGTCATGGATGACGTGTCGGGACCGTTTGGTTGGATTTGCCGCCATCATTTTAAGCTGTTGTTTGTCTTTGCCTGCTAATGCACAGATGGATGAAACTGCGCAGTCGCTTTATCAGCGAATGACCACGGCATATCTGAATACCAATACCTATCAAGCCACAGTACAACTTATTAAGTCTGAACACGGCGGTCGCTGGCAACTGATGCAGCAATTGCAGGTTGCTTATGACCGAAGTAGTGGCAGTCTGCTTTTTGACCGTCCGGACATGCAGCTAGTCAGTAGTGAAGGGGTTTTGCATTATCGCAGTGACATGATCCCCGGCCGTCATTTGCAGGTGCAACTCGAAAAACCCATTGACGATACAAACCTTCGCAGTAAAGCACCTTTTCTGGCTCGACAATTGATGCCCGATGTTCGGCTGCTTCTTGGGGGTGAATTGTTTAAACCCACCGTGAAGGTCAAAGCATTAGATGCTGATGAGCAGGGACGCCCGGGGCTTCAATGGACCAGCCGTGAAGGTCTAGTGACCTTGCGATTAAATCCGCAGACCGCATTGATCCAGCAGGTGACCATTGATCGGCAGGCGATGATCCAGCGTGCGACCCATATCGGCCCGGCGACCTATAGCTACAACATCACCGTCAATCGTCACAATCAACAATTCGAGCGTGAATGGTTTGCGTTTGATACCTCTAATTCACAGCCTGTTAAAACATGGTCGAGTTTGTTAGGAAGCAATGACATTGATGCGACCGCGATGCAAGAGCAAATTGCGCCCGCTATTGCGCTGTCGGATACGGGACATAATATGTACCTGTTAGAACGCGAAGAGTCCGATGTTTTGGTACTCATGTTCTGGGCTTCATGGGGTGGCCCGCCGGTGTATCAGACTTTGCCCGTGCTTCAGCGTTTGTCAGATTGGGCAATGCGTGAAGGCAAGTCCGTCACAGTCAAGACGGTGAACATGCAAGAAGATGTTAAGACGATTAAGCAAGTCTGGGATGTGAAGCAGTTGACTTTACCTGTGTTAATGGACGTTAATGCACAGGTGGCACATGCGTACCGCGTGGGCGCAATCCCACAAACAGTGGTGATTGCCCATGGCATGGTTCGTCATGTTCATGTGGGAACGCCTTCTGATTTTGAAACAGTTCTTCGCGCTCAGGTCAATGATCTGCTTGTGAGTCCTGTGTCGGTAACACGGAAATAAAACACCCTAGCTGTGAGTTTGGTTAATGAACCATCATCTTTATTGATGCAACGTTATCTTGTGTCGCTGGTAGAGGGTTCATAGGGATCGACCGAACTTTTTTTTTGACACGTTGAGGTTTACATGAATTATCGACATTGGTTAGCCACTGGTATTTTATCTTGTGCCGTTTTATTGTCTCCGCTTCAAGCTCAAGATCAGCAGCTTACCGCGTCACAATGGCGGACTCGAATTCTTGATGCTTACAGCAAGCTCGATCGTTACCAAGTTCGCAAACAAATCAACATCACGCAGGCCGGTCGTGAGAGTGATCAGAAACAGCAGCTTACGTTAAATATTGCCATTGACCGCAGTACAAAATCAGTTGCGGTTGATACGCAGGGGTTGAGGCTTGTGGGCAATGAAGGTGTTGTTCGCACACAGATGGTTCCTGATAGTGGCAGGCATTTACGCTTAGAAGATGTCGATCCACTAAACCCTGCGACACTTGAGCGCAGTTGGCCGATGTTCCCATTGTGGCTTTGGGTGCCTGACTTGTCGTTGTACTTAGGGACTGAAGTTCAATTGTTTTTGAAAGATGAAGGTTTTAAATTTTCATCACGCGATGTGCAATTGCCTGAAAATCAAAAAGAGTTTGAAACCACACTCGGCCAAGTGAAGATGTATCTGACATTAGATACAACGAGTAGCCTTTTTCGTAAAGCACAGGTGGTCACGACGGGCAAAACGCCTGACGGTTTGGATGTGAAGACCACCATCGACTTTGATATGCAATACAGCATACCCAAGACCTGGGATGCAAAGACCTTCGTGTTTGATGCAACCAACAGCACGCCTGTGGACAGTCTTCAAAAAATGTCCGAAACCTCGCAAGACGCTAGTGCGCTAGAAGGCAAAGCCGCGCCTGCCATCGTGCTTGATGATCTGGCGGGCGAGCCATTTGATTTATCCAAGGTCAAAAGCGAAGTGGTGTTTTTGGATTTTTGGGCAACATGGTGTGGCCCTTGTCTGCGAGCCATGCCCGAGACGATTGAATTGGATCAGTGGATCAAAGAAAACAAGCTGGATGTGTCGGTTTATACCGTCAATTTGCAGGAAGAAAAGAGCATGGTTCAGAAGTTCATCAAAGAGCGAGGGTGGGCCTTGCCTGTGCTTATGGATGTTCAGGGTAAAGTAGCTGCGAGCTATCGTGCTTATTCCATCCCGCAGACGGTGATCATTGTCGATGGGGTTGTAAAGAAGGTTTACACCGGCTATTCCCCACGCATTGCAACCCAGTGGCGAGTGGATATTAACGAGGCTTTGGGATTAACCCCGTGAGTTTCATTTAGAGCATCATCAATCTAATCGTAGCGTCATAAAAAGCCCTGCCACTCCCGTGGCATCGGTCAGCGATGCGTTGCATCACAGCTATTGTTTAAAGTAAACGCTCCGGTTGGATTCGGAATGCACTAGGCTCATTGGGTGGAAATCGCTTCACTGGGTTTAATGAGTTTGTGATTGACCCATAAAGTAAATGCCACGCCAACAGTTAATCCTGCAATGACATCACTAAGGTAATGCACACAGATAAAAACTCGACTTGTTGCAATGAGCAAGCCCATCACAATCCAGAGCCATGACCCTTTAGGCATCAACACACACGCAAGCACAATCAGTGCGCCCGCCGTTGTGGAATGTCCTGATGGGAATGAGTGAACCATATAGCCGGTTTTAAAAAACGAAAAGCCGAATAAGTTTTCTTCTAATAACATCGGGGGGCGGTAACGTCCAAAGATCCATTTTAGGAGGTTGGCTAATAGTCCCGAGCCGGCGATGCCACAGACGATCAAGGCACTTGGCCATGCGAGTATTGGATTTTTGGTGATCAGTTTGTAGCAGATTAGCAAAATAGCCCCTGGCACCACATACCATTCTGTTAGGCCAAATCGGGTGATGATTTCCCAAAAGTGATTAGCTGTTGGATTAAGCGTGTCTGCCCATCGTGCAACTGGCTGGTCAAGAAAAAGATAGCACACAATGCCGGTCATCAATATTAGCAGTAACGCGATTATTACACGTTTGCGACGTTGTAGTAACCAAGCAAAAACAGGTGGATGAGCAGATGTCGGAGTGTGTGCCAAATGTGTTCCTCAGAGCTTATTTAGACCCATTGGGTATGATTTTGACCGCACCCTAAAACGCATCGGTGACATAAACAAAATGCCGCGTAAAAAAGCAACAGGACACGTTCATTGAAGACGGGTATAAGAGGCATATCATACCCATTTACTTGGACCAGACAGCAATAATGATACCTAATCAAAAGTTTTTGTTGCATAATTGGAAAATAATAACGCAGATTATTGAAATAGTTTGGGGTGTCTGACCGATGTACTTAATAGAGAATAGTTGTTTCCACCTTGCATGATCGTTAAATCGATTGCAAGGTTAAATTAGTTAGCAGCGACCTTAAATAAAGGGATGCAAATGGCCCCGCAAAATGCCGCATTAACGTTGTTTCGTGCCCCCAAAGCTGGCAAAAAGTATTTCACTGTTGTGGAAGCTGATAAAGCTTTGGCATATGTACGACCTGTGACGCGCGATCTGATGGATTGTTATGCCCATGTGGTGGACATCCGGCGGCGGATTGAAAAACCTCGTGAGCAAGACAACCGTGAACATCTTGAAGCTGACTACGAATCGACCATGGATCATTTAAGTGAACTGGTCGACGAATTACATCAGGTTGGCGTGGAGCTTAAAGATTTTGAACGTGGTTTGATCGATTTTCCCGCGGTACATGATGGCCGTGAAATTTATCTCTGCTGGCAGTTTAAAGAGCAATCTGTTTGTGCTTGGCATGAAACCGATGCCGGTTTTGCAGGCCGTCAAGATGTGGCCGTGCTTGATGATGATAAATCATGTGACAAGGCAGCTTGATTCACTTGATCACTTGATCACTTGGTCAGCTCTATTGCATATGTCCGGTGAGACTGGGCAGGTTGCTTTATTGCCAAAAAATATAAAACACAACAGCAGGATAGACTTTGATGTTCATCCTGTTTTTTGTGTGCTGCCAAGCTATTGTTTTTTGCGACGTGGGCGGGCGGCCCAGTTGAGCTACTTGGCTAACATCTGCCAGTAGGTGATATCCGGGTTCTGAACGAGTTTTAAAGGCAACTCGTATCCACGGACCATCAACTGCTGGCCAGCTTCAATGAGAATCGAATCTTGGCCGTCAATCATCAGCGTGGTCCCTTCGTTGGCACGCAGTATGTGAAGCCAAATATTGGATGCTGCATTAACGATGATCGGTCGAAAAGCAAGGCTGTGTGGGCATAATGGGGTGATGCTAATGGCATCAATACCCGGGCTGATGATCGGCCCCCCAGCTGAAAGGTTGTAAGCCGTCGAGCCGCTAGGTGTGGCTAAGATGACACCATCAGCTGTGAACTGTGTAGCATGCGAACCATAAAGCTTTGGATCAATAGCAAGGTCTAGGTCGATCATACGAAAGGGAGGCCCAGACACCACCACGACATCGTTTAAGGCCACCGTGCTAAGGACCGGCTTGTATTCCTTCCAAGTACCATTGCCCCATAGTGGGACGTCTTGGTCATAAACATTTAATTCGATCAGAAGCCGGTTGCTGATTGGACATTGTAATTGGGCGATCTGATCCCAATGCTGTTTCACATCGTTGATGGTAAATTCAGCGAGGAATCCGAGTTTGCCGAAGTTGATGCCGATCAATGGGATTTTTTGATCCACAATTTTTCGTGCTTGGGTAAGCAGTGTGCCATCACCCCCTAAGACCAATGCTAAATCCGCTTCTGGCAACTGGGCGGCGTTTTCACGGGTGAGACATTGAATGTCCGGTTCAGCGACAAGCGTGGCTCGTTCTTTAAGCCACGGGCGGAATTGTTTAAGCGCAGTGGTGACTTGGACCATCTTGCGGTTGGCTAAAATCCATACTCTGGGTTGTTTGCTAACGTCGGACATGACACATAGTGTA
>JAESSU010000090.1 GCA_016763955.1 Phycisphaeraceae bacterium
CTGGCCAGTACCTCTTAATTGCCTTGATGAATTACATATGATGGATTTTAGAACCTGACTTTTGACCAACTATACGCGAGACACAGCTCAAAAAGTTCTTTCATCATTTCATTCAACTCTCATAACTATGAAAAAGCGTCGTATAATAGCATCCGACCCAGCGCAAGGTGTCACCATCATTTCAAGCTCCAGATACAAAGAGCCAATTCGTATTCCAACCATGTCAGATTTTCTGGAAATCTTGCGGACTGCTGACCGCTTGGCCAATTCGTCTAACGTTCAAATATCGAGCTCTTGGGAACGATACCGTGCCATGATTTATCTCGCGGCTGATAGTGGAATGCGCCCCCAGGAATATATTGCATTACCGCCTCGTGGTCTCCACGACAATGGCGTTGAAATCGTGCAGGCATTAGAATGCCATAGGCCCACCTAAAACCAAGGCAGGTAGGCGTTTTATAGTGCTAGATAGTATTTCTCTGGGAATGGCTCAAAGTTATTTAGCAAAGAATAAAAATGCCGAGTTCGTGTTTGCAGCGCGTGAGACGGGGTCATGGCAGACATACAATCATTACCTTGTGCAAGGATGGCATCGGCTCATGGATGAAGCTGGGTTTACCGATGAAATTGAACGTGACGGCAAAACCTTACGTGTGAGAAAATATACTCCATATTCGCTCAGGCATTTTTTTGCATCTGTTCTTATTGATCAAAATAAAAGCCCATTGTACCTGCAATCTGTAATGGGCCATGAAAACATCAAGATGACATATGATGTTTATGGTCACCTCTTGCGTAAGAAAGAGCTTGAGCGATCTGCTGATCGTGGGGGCATAATCCATACTGTTCGAGAAGAGTTATGTGGCGAGGCTGTGGCAGAAAAGCACTAATACACTGATATAATTGAAAATATATCAGCCTTCCAAGCTGAATATGCCGGTTCTATCCCGGTCGCCCGCTCCACCAATTAAATCAATAGCTTAACGGTGGTTTGTTTTTCATATTCAATAAGCATTGTTGTTTTTGCCACAAATACAAACCCGAGAAAACACGCAGAAACCCTTACTTGTCTACGACAACCTAAATGAACTTGTGGCAGAGTTGTGGCGAAACCTGACTGATTATAGAGATTAAATCTGTCTCATTTCATATGAAGACGGACATGTACCTCTACTCTTACGCAACTCTCAACCCACTCCCAGCCTCTCGAACCCGCGCTTGATGGTCAGGCGTGACACGCCATAACGATATGCCATTTCATCCAGCGTGAAGCCATCCTGCATCATGGCTTGATGGGCATTGAGGATTTGCACTTCAACCAGCTTGTATTTCGGGCCGAGTTTTTGCCCACGCGCTTTGGCAGCGTCCAGCCCGGCCAGTGTGTTTTCACGGATCAGGTCGCGGTGGAACTCTGCCAGTGCGCTGAACAGGTGATAGACCAGTTTACCGTCCGGTGTGGTGGTATTGATGCCTTCACTGACCGAGCAAAAATGAATACCTTCTTTTTGGAAGCGTGTCAGTAAATCCGCCAGATGCAGCACCGAACGCCCAAGGCGGCACAGCTTGAACACCACGAACACGTCACCCGACCTGACCTCACGCAGCGCCTTATCGAGCCCCGGACGTTTGGCCTTGGCACCGGATACGCCATGGTCACTAAAAATATGATCGCAATTGACCATGTTCAGCGCGTCCATTTGCATATCCAGCTTTTGTGATTTTGTGGACACCCGCGCATAGCCAATGCGCCTCGCACCTTCAAACCTTGGCTCGTCAAATTCAGGAAAAACAACCATATTCACGACTCCGCATCATGATCACAAACGATCAATTGCGTCTGCTGGTTTATAACAAACTCGTGAAAGGTATCTCTGAACAGGAATGCAAAATTGAAATCGACGAGAGCTATTTCGATCTGACCGGCAAACTCAGCAGTTTCTGCCTCGAGTTGTTCGGCAAATACCATGCGGACCTTGCGGTAAAATAGCGCTGCTGTATTCACTTGAAGGCCCATTAAATCAGGAACCGTTCAGTCATAAAAATCTCCAGCAACTTGCGTTGGGCGATATCCCTTAACCTGCAACGCTTTAAACCCATAAGCCACCTTAAATAATTTTACTTATCTACAACAATCCCTTTTAAAATAACGACAGTTTGATTGTTTTACCGTTTTGGTCCAATGCAATATGACTGCGTTCAATTCGTATTAATGTGCCCAAGGGCGAGTTTTCACCTAATTTAACCTCCAAGGGCGCTGGGTTGCCATCAACGGCAATGATCGCTCGTTTATTTAGTCCACGCCCAAATATACCTAGTAAGCGACCGGTCTTGGGCGGTGGTGGTGGGACGATGCGTACGGATGGCCGCGGCTGGACAGTATTGGAGAGTGGAGCTGCAGGTCGTACATATTTTGAGCGATTTAGCACAAAAGGAGATTTTTCCAAAAGCTTGGTATTAGAGGTCACGTCATAGCTCAGGGTTTCAGTTGGTTGGATTTGAATATTTGATGGCTCAGTTGCTTTGAGAGAGTTGTGTTCACGGCTAGAGCTTAATTCTGGTGTGCTGGCGCCAGCAAAAAGGAATAAACGCAGCAGAATTACCAAAAGTGTAAGAGCAAGCATTACGCTGGATAACCCGGAAAACAATCGCAATAAGAGTGTTTTCATGTTGGCGCCTCCGACTTAATCAGGCGCAATATATGCATCTGAATTACAGTGTTCGTATCGGGTCGTTCTCTGCCAATTGGGGTTAGTTGAATATGATCAACAAATACACTGGGTTGTTCTGCTTCTAACAGGTTCAAGAAGTCAACAAAGCCTTTTAGATCACCACGAGCACGTATAGTTACCGGTACGGTTTGTGTGCCTGGGCTAAATGAATTGGATTGACCAGCTCGCATCAAATCTAATTCAAGTTTTGCTTCACGAGCTAACACACCAAGGCGCGCTTGAAAGGACAGCATGTGCGTTGAAGGATCATCGGTAGCAAAAGTGTTTTCGGGAAGGCTGGGCAGTGGTAAACGTCTAGCAGAAAGACGGGTTAAAGTTTCTTGATACCCGGTAACCCGTTGTTCCGTGACTTTTCTTTCCAAATGCATGAAAAATGCATCGCTCATAGAGGACCAAAGTTGCAACCCAATAAAAGATGCTATGAATAACACAACAAAAATAGTTTCTAATTTGTTTTTAAGTTGCTTATTCATCAGTTACCACCTGACTCAAGATCAGAAACAGCGCGAATTCGTACACTTTGCCTTCCCTGATTTGTAGCTGCGATATCGCTAATGACCTCTATGGTGAAATAGTCATTGTTCTGGCTCATGATGCGAACAACGCTGGCACCATCTGTGGCATTTAGTTGGACGACAAGTTCGTTAGGATTCCAGTCTAAATTCCTCCAATACGCATTAATAGGAGTAAGCTCGTTAAGGGTTGTGATATCAAAGATTGCTTTGCCTGGGCGACGTAACATAGGGGCCGCAGCCAAAGCGTCCCGTGCCGCAGCATCGCTGCGCTCTTGGGTGATGGCTTGTCGCGCGGCCTGGCCAAGGTTATTATCCAGTGTTTTTGCAATGGCTAATTGCTGGGTTTCAAATTGTTCCCAGGCGTTGCCGAACCAATAAAATGACCCAAATGTTAAGATAATTGCCGCAAAGTTTATTCCTGTTTTCATCTTTTGGAGTAGCTGGTCAAATGGACTGATTAGGTAAATTGGCTTTTCCATATATGCGTCGTTAACGGTAAACCTCACCCGTTTTGCGCCTTTTGCCTTCGCGGATTTAGATAAATGTTCAAGCTCTTGTTGCCGGGCTAATGCTATGCGGTATTGTTGGTTTCCGTCGTTCGATCTTCCAATTGGAATCCCTGCGCAAATAATACCTGCAGGTTTAATCGGGGCAGAAGCTTGTAGCATTAAGCCCAGCATTCGCTCGTGACTTTGGGCATTGCTTTTCGGTATTGTGATGTTTTGCATAAATGCATATTTAGGAAGATCAAGTTGAATAATCAGATTTTCGTTATGTATGAACTATCTGGGTTTTCTACATCGGAAGCGTTGGTGAGTCTCTCGCTTTGTTGAAATGACTTGAATTGTAAAGGTTGCAGACGAACATTGATCCAACGAAGAATGTCACCAATTCTTGATGGCCGATCCAATAATACTTGAGAGACAAATAACGGCCTCCACAAATTCCTCAAACTTACCATCTTTATATACACCGCCTGCCAACAATATCGTATCGGCAGCTTGCATCGACGCGTCTACGGCCAAGACCTATCATTATAATTTCACTATCCTCGTGCAAATAGATCAAGCCTCCATCGAAACTGAATTGGCCCAATAGTTCTGGCACTATGGGGCGGTGTTGTTGTTTACCAACAAAAAACTCTACCTCTTGTGTTTTTATTCCAAATGCAGGTTCAGCTCGCTCCAAGGCGCGAAGTTCGCCCGCAGCATATCTTGATTGTACCACGTACCCACTGTCTTCTTTGATTGAGGCCAAGGCCCGGCCCGCAATGTGAATAAAATTACCCAATGCTGCAAACAGTAAAATCATGACCACCAAACCGACGACAACGTCTGTCAGGACAAATCCTTGGTTTTTTGAAACCTTCGTACGCCAACGGCATTTATTCTGAAATAGGACGCAAAGATGAAAGACGAACAAATTTCTCATTTTTTCTTCCCCTATAATGAACGGTGACATTTACGATTTCCAAAGTAACACCTAATTCGCCCCGACCAACATCCCACGGTGCAATTGAAACCTCTGTGCGAATGTGGTCGTTAAACGAAAGATTTAGTAGTAGTTGATCCGGTGCGTGAATCTCTTTTTTGATGATGGCTTGTGCAGTTCGTAATGCCATTTCTTGACGTCGACCTTCGTCAGCAATGCCAACAGCAACATTTAGCATCTGCAAAGCAGCGCCAACAACTAAAGCCGCCACGATCAAAGCGGTCAAAACATCGACGGTTAAAAATCCATTTTGTCGGTATAATTTCTGATTTTTGTTGGGCATTAAAATACGCCATCGCCAATACTGGACAATGCTCCTAATATTGAGCTCATCGCGCTACCGGCGCCCAAACCCAAAATGATGATCATTGCGGGGCCGACCATTGAAACCAATTTGTCTAGTCTTTGTTCTGCCCGATCAAGCATGATATCGCCAGCGCGACCCAACATGGGTGCCAATGCGCCAGTTTTTTCGCCAACAACAGCCAATCGGGATATTTCAGTGGGGGCCAAGGCAATTTCTTGCAAGGTACCTGCGACCGTATTGCCATTTGCCAGTCTGTGGCCAGCTTGAATGATTTCTTCCTTTATATACGGGTTTTTTGCTGCAATAGAGGCAAGAGAAAACGCTCGACTTGCAGAAACGCCGCCGCTTAAAAGAGCGGATAAACATTGTGCTGTCGCGCCAAAGTTTGTTTCAACGATAATTTGACCCAAAAAAGGCATTCGAAGCATAGCTTTAGAAACGAAAGCGTTTAAGGATTGGTTTTTAGTACCGGAAAACACCAAGGATATAACCGCTGCAATGAGCAGCGGAATCATCCAACCATAGGCTTCTATCCAGTCGGCAAACTGAAACAAACCTTCAATTTTTTCATTGCCTTGTCCTTGGAGCATCGGTGCAAGCTCGGGCAGAACGACCAGCATCATGATTAAAATTCCGATTAAACCCAAGGTTAGAATGAAAAATGGATAGGTTAAAGCGCTCAATATTTTTTGTCTGGTTTTTGCTTGGCGATCAAACAAACGCGCACCCAAACGCAAAGCCTGTGGTAATCGCCCCGAA
>JAESSU010000091.1 GCA_016763955.1 Phycisphaeraceae bacterium
CTAGTTGCTGAGCTTTACATTGCCATGTTTCATTTTCAAGTCGCTTACGTGCTAGACGTTGTGATGCAGGCAATCCGCCAATCGCGCGAGCCACGGCGACAGTGATTAGCAATTGGACGTTGTTTACCTGATCCGCTGCATCGAACCAATCTCGAATGCCCGGCAGGTTTCGCGTGACAATCGGTTTGCCCGTAGCCAGATATTCTTTGAACTTTAGCGGCTGCATCGCGCGTGTGACAGGCAGGTCTGCATAAGGCATCACCAAAACATCTGCATGTTGTGCCAACTCCGGAAGCGAACCGTAAGCAGTGGGACCCGGAAGTACGATGTTAGGATGATTAAGTAGTTCCGGTGCTGCATACTCTATGGGGCCCACTAAAACCAATTTGCCATAGTCTGCGAGTTTTAAACACCATTGGACATCTAGCCGCTGATCAATGAGCCCCCAAAATAGAAACAGCATTGAGTTGTCTTGACGCTTGGCCCAATGAGGTTGCGTTGAGCCGGGGGCGTTTTGCCAGTGTGCTAGGTCGATACCATGAGTGAGCAGGTCAACATTGTTGGTCCATTGAGAAAGACGTTTAACCAGTGTGTCTGACACTGCGATCACTTGGTCTACTGACTCAGTTAGCTGCTGTTCCATCACCTGCATGACGTTGCTATCGAGTCCGGGCCAGACACTAAAATCATCGACGCAGTAATAGATCCAATGATCAACATTAAGTTTGCCCACAAGGTCCGCAACAATGGGCAGTGTGGTGATGGCAATGCGTTGGGTGTTACAGGACGCATCGAGCTGTCGATTGATTTGATGGCTTAGAAGTTTGCTGTTGAGCTGTCGTTGCCAGCGTGTCCGAAAGCCCGGATACATCTGCGGATTGATCACTCGCAGATTCTTAGGCATAGCAGCAGGTTCAGTTTTCGGGCCAAACCATTGACGACACTTATGAGCAACTTTTTTGACATCGCCTAAGCTTAGTTTCGGGAAACGCATCCCAATGGTGTTAACCCATAACGCAGGTGTTTGCTCAATGAGTTCACGTATCAAGTGCTGGCAACTAGAGGGATGTCTGCCCCAGTCGTCTGAAAAGACTACAAGTTCGATAGATGATTCAGCCATGTATGACTTAACCATCGGCAAGGTTCATCCGCGAAAGACACAAACGATTAGCCAACGTGATAAAGCCCAATAATATCACGGAGCATCGGCTATTCTTAACAGCTCGATCTTATCAAACTCGATTTCTTGTTCTTTGTGTCCTAGATAAAGGACGATGCGAACTTCTCGTAACTTGTATGACTTGGGCATGATTGCTTCGCCGGTGAACCATAGCCAGTCTTGCTCAATTTTTTGATTGGGGAGTTTAATTAGACGTTCTTTTTGTCTCCCTTTGCCTTCTAAATAAATATCGAATATCGCACCTGGAGTCTGGCTCCGAGCACGGACTTTGAGTTTGACACGTGATGCTTTGGGAAGGCTACATGCAATGGCTTGGGATAGTGAAGTGGCCCATACTTTTTTGGGATTGCCTTTTTTGACATTGATTTTCAGGATGCGATGGGTCGCCAGATTGCTAAAGGCCCATGGCGTGAGTTTTCTATTGGGCATCCCCCATGAGTAATTGTCCCGTTTAAAATGACTGTTGGTATTGAGTTGTTCACCAACGGGGGGCAATCCGACATCGGGCATCTCGACGTTGATGCCGGTGATCTGAACGGAGCCGTTGTTGTGTCCCATCATGAATATGACGCGAAGGGAACCGGGTTCGAAGGTCATTTTTGTTTTTCCAGCAAAGGTATATTTCTGCCATTTTTGGGTGAGGGTGATATTGCCGGAACTGAGGATGCTTGTGAAGGGTTTGCCGTTTAGTTGGATTGCTGCGTTGATCGTTTTTCCGCTAGAACCTTTGGCCATGAAGCTTAGTGTGAGGGGTGACCTTCAAGCATATGCACAGTGTTGCACCTACTTGTAGTGTCAGTCGCGCGGGGCTGCTCACAGGTCAGTACCCGTTTCAATGCAATATGTTTGATCTGGCTCATCGCGGAGGTTCATTGAATGACTATTCAAAACACCTGATTCATACGCTTAAGCCCGCGGGCTATCAGACTGCGCTCATTGGTTTTCAACATTTGGTGAATTGGCCACAAGTGGATCGTCTGGGCTATGATCAAGTTCTAGGTCAGAATGGGGCGCATGGTTGTAAGATTGCCCCATTGGCGGTGGATTGGTTAACGCAGCACAGTCATGATGCTAAGCCGTTTTTTTTATCCGTGGGCTTGACTCAGACGCATCGTGTATTTCCCGACGATATTCCTGAATCAGATGCACGTTATTTACGGCCGCCAGCTCCTTTCCCTGATACCGATGCTTTTCGTCAGGATATGGCTGCGTATGTAGCCTCTCTTGAGGCAGCAGATACTGCATTGGGGCAGATACTTGATGCTCTAGAGGTCAATGGCCTTAAAGACAATACATTGATTATTTGTACAACGGATCATGGTTTGCCTTTCCCTACGATGAAAAACAATCTCACTGATCATGGGACAGGTGTTTTGTTTATCCTTGCTGGGCCAGGTATTCCGCAAGGCGAAGTGACTGATGCATTGTTGTCACAGATCGATGTTTATCCGACGCTGTGTGATTACCTGAATATTGATGCGCCTCATTGGCTTGAAGGTGAGAGTTTCTTGCCGGTGATCCAAGGCCAAGCGGACCAAGTACATGAACACATCATCACCCAAAGCAATTATCATGCGGGGAAATACCACCCGTATCGATGTATTCGGACAACGCGTTATGTCTACATTCAAGGTTATCAAGACAATGAGTATTCGGCTTGTCCTAAGAGTGATGCGAGCTTATCAGAAGCTCAATGGCTAGATCAAGGTTGGGGCGATGATTTAGGGCCCAAAGAACGTTTGTTTGATACTTTTTTTGATCCGCATGAAAGAGTCAATCTCGCAGGCCATCAGGCTTATGAGTCCATCAAAAAATCCCTTAAAAATCAGCTTCATACGCAGCTAACAGGTCTGGAAGATCCGATCCTAGAAGGTGCATTGCCTTCTCAATGGGCGTTAGTACAAGCTTCGGCGGATTTGAAGACTTCGTAAAAAATCGGGTGAACCTATTTGACCTATAGGTCGATATTTGAGACAATTTCCTAACTGTTGCCGGCGTGGCGGAATTGGCAGACGCGATGGATTCAAAATCCATTGAGGTTCATCCCTCGTGTGGGTTCGAGTCCCACCTCCGGTACTTGCAGCAGTGCGAAACCCATCTCTATTTTTAGGGATGGGTTTTTTATTTGATAGTTGAGTTCCATTGCCAGAGTTTCCTGTATTGACCCGGAGGCATGCCTGCATAGCGCGCAAATTGAGCGGTAAAATTGTAGACATCGGGATAGCCAAGTGAGGCTGCAATTTTTGCAATCGGCAATTGCGTGTCGGCTAATTGCTCTTGGGCCTGTTGAATCCGCTGACGGATACGAAACTGGCCGGGACTGATACCCGTGGCATCAACAAATCGTTTGCGAAAGCTAGCGTAAGTCATCCCAACTTGTTCGGCGACCTGTTGTGTTTTAATGCGTTTGTCTAGATGTTGACTAAGTAAATCGCGTGTTTGATCCAGCCAGTTTTCTTGATGATCCGGAGATTGGCGAGCGAGTTGGTGAAGATACACCATTAATTGCTGCATGGCCATCAGAGAATTAGGACGCTGACTATGAGGGGCCGATTGCAGACGCTAATGAATGTGTTCATATCGGCGGATAATACTGCGGTGATGTCCGATGTGAAAAGCAATCTGACCGAGGGTGCTAATGCCTGCGATTTGAAACAGCTCGGCGACTGACCCGGGGACTGCGACATAATACCAACTGCAAGATTCAAGGCAGGTCACTGAATGGACTCGATTGGGTAATCGCTGCCAGACCATGCCCCCACGCAAATGCACTTGTGAGTGTTGGTCATCTTGATAGATGGCCTGGCCCTTGACCATGTAGATCATGGCGTATTCCGTGGTGCAAAAGTTCATATGACAGCTACCGATTTTCTGACTAGCTAGACCACAACGAAGTGCGGCCTGTACATCAGGTCTTAAGTATCCCATGGTGGTAGAAGTTGGCTTGGTGTTGCTGCTCATATATCAAATATAATAAACATTATTCAAAAATCGCATTGTTTATTTGATCAAATTGAAAAATAATATAGCAGATTTGATAAATATTACCTGAGAAGGAGTTTGCTGATGCATCGCACAAATGTGGTTTTAGTTTTGTTAGATGATTTTGGATGGAAAGATTCTACTTGTTATGGTTCGACGTTTTACGAAACGCCCAACCTTGATAAGCTCGCATCGCAAGGCATGCGATTCACCGATGCGTATGCGTCTTGTCCGGTCTGCTCACCGACTCGTGCTAGCTTGCTCACTGGTAAGTATCCTGCAAGAGTCGGCGTGACGAATTGGATCGATCATAGTGGCAGTCACCCTAATTGTGGGAAGCTCATTGATGTGCCTTATGTCAAACATCTGCCGTTAGAGGAGCACACGTTAGCCAGTGCCTTGCGTGATGCAGACTATCAGACTTGGCACGTTGGGAAATGGCATCTTGGACTTGAACCTTACTGGCCTAAAAAGCAGGGCTTTGATGTGAACATTGGTGGCTGTCAGATGGGCTGTCCCTACAACGGCTATTTTAGTCCATGGCAAATTCCGACATTACCCGATGGGCCTGAGGGAGAATATCTCACTGATCGTATCACCGATGAAGCGATCAATCTCATTAGTAATCGTGATCAAGACAAACCGTTTTTTTTGAACATGTGGTATTACACCGTACACACGCCAATTCAAGCAAAGCCCGACGACATCGCATACTTCCAAGACAAAGCCAAACGCATGGGCATTGATACTGTTGAGCCATTTGTCGAAGGTGAGTTTTTCCCATGTGATCATAAAAAAGACATGCGTGTGCGCCGTCGTGTGATTCAGTCCGACCCGGTCTATGCTGCGATGATCAAGAGTATGGATGAAAACCTTGGCAGGCTTATGCAGGCGATTGAAGATGCTGGCCAAAACGATAACACGCTATTTATCTTTACCTCCGACAACGGGGGCTTAGCGACAGCTGAAGGATCACCCACCAGCAACGCGCCTTTGGCCGAAGGTAAAGGCTGGATGTACGAAGGGGGCACGCGCGAGCCCTTGATTGTAAAACTTCCGGGAGTGATCGCCCCCGGAAGCATTACAGACTGTATCACGACTAGTACGGATATTTATCCCACTGTGCTAGAGGCGGTCGGACTAGATTTGATTCCTGATCAGCAC
>JAESSU010000092.1 GCA_016763955.1 Phycisphaeraceae bacterium
AACGCCGGACCTGGCGGCCTGGCCACACTCGCTGGCCTGTCCACGCCCCAGTTCGATTCTCTTGGCAAAGCTTACAAAGCCATTGGCCCGCACCGTCCCTTGATTCGACGCTGGAAAGCAATTGAGCAGTCGCTTGTTACTGCACGTAAATTTGCTTCGACTCAGTGCTTTGTTGATCCAACGACGGGCCGTCATTATTGCATTGTTGTGAATAATGATTTACGTCGTTCACGCGATATTGTTCTTGATATCCAAGCTTCCAATGCAATGGATATGATCACTGGCAAACCCATTGAGTTAAAGAAAAGTAATGGCAGTCAATCTATGCGGGGCACAATCTCTTTACCTGCTGGCGGGGGTACTATTGTGGAATTAGTTAAATAGTGGATTTTAGACGATAAGGTGGGCGAGCCTTTTATTGTCGTGAATTATTAAGGTGAGACGGGGCGGTATGGGTTTGCCCCGAATCTCTGTGCGTGGGCTGAAAATTATGGACTGACTCACAAAAATGTTGTTTTGACGATTTTTAAATAGGCTTCAAATACACAATAAAAAATTGAACGTGAAAAAAGTTAATATGTATCAGCAATAATGTATATCCATCGGATATGATTTTAGCTTAGGCCTGAATTCTATAGTGATGTGTTTATCATGTGGGTTGAGTAGGAAGGTACGAACGAACGTCCAACTCATTAAGGCGGCCGGGAGTTAGTTCGTATTGCTTGTCGCCCCAGACAAAAATACCTGGCGTGTCGTTGGGCAACTGTATTTTTGCTTGACAGCGTTTACCCTCTTGGGAAAAACATAGACTCACAGAAATCTTGCCACGCGGATGCGGGATTTCACTATCAATCTTTTTCAACGATCCGGGCAAGGGTGCAATTTCGACCGAACCAAAGCCATACGATGTCGGACGAATCCCCGCTAGCGATGCGTGGAAATGATACAGCGGATGAGAACCCCATGCATGGCAATCTGACCGTGCAGGCTCGGGGCGTTCCAAAGGTGTCTTGAGACCTTGGGAAGGGAGATGCTTCCAAAAATCTAATTTTTCACACAGGGCGTGACCGCAGTTGAATTTGTTAAAGACTTCAAGCAGATAGAAGGAAAAATAGATCGTTGCTTTTGCCATGTCCTGGCTATCTAACAAACATTTTAGGCTTGACTGAGTTTGTTGTTCGTCAAGAACATCTGAAAGAAGAGATAAACACTGGGCATGTTCGCTGTAATGTTCATGGGACAAATCATCAGCAAGGCAACCTTCCTTGTCATCCCAAAATTGTTCAATCACACACTTGGCAAGACGCTGAGCCATGGCATTGTAACGCTGGGCTAACAGCGGTTCGCCAAATTGATTTTCCAATTTTGCAGCTTGCTTTAATGCGTAAATAAACAGCAAATTGTTGACGGATGAAATGCCATCTTTGCCATCCGGAGCATTGCCGTAGTCCCACTGGGGCACCCAGTCCATAAAAGACCAACCGGGCAAAGCATTGAGAAGCTCTTTGCCTTCGATGTGCATAAAAAATTGCTCTAGCAAACTACGAAGACCGACAAGCTGTCTGCGTATCCATGAACTGTCGTCACGCCACCAGGCATAATCGTGGAGCATTAAAACCCAGATCATGGAAAAGGTTGTACTTAGTTGAAAAGGCTCGCTTGGATAGCGTTCAGCAACATAGCCGGTTTTCCAACGTGAAAAATCAAACAGCTCAATGGCACGACGCGCAAGGTGATCATCATCGTTGATAACATACCAAATCAACATTTGCACGCGTGTATCACCGACATACATTAATTGTTCATAAAAAGGACAGTCCATGAAAGTTTCATGGCAACACATCTGCAAACCACGCACTGCAATGGGAACCACTGCATCGAGTTGCGGATCATCACTAATCCACTGTGAATGATCTTCAAGTGGATAGCGTGTTTCAATCATATTAATGGATTCAATTTGAACAGCATTGTCTTGGGTGGTGATACTTAACTGCCAATACCGTCCCGCTCGCCACCAATGACTTTGGTAGTTGCGATCTGGCTGACCATCATTGAGAAAACTGTCGCCACAGCCAAAATAATACTTCTCAACAACCTCATCACGATTACCCTTATGACATGGCTCTTTGGAGCCTTGGGGGGCATCGAGATAAAGTGATTCCGCCCAATGCCAAGTCACCTTGCTGGTCTTGCCGCCGGAGAGTTTAAGTTGGCTGTAGCCGCAATAATAATTTTGTAAGTCGATGATCACAGAGACCTGCGTATGTGGCGGGATGATTACAGGTTGCTGAGTCTCTAAAAGTTTTTGCCAGTCTTCTAATTGTGACGGATGGCAATCCTGCTTGGTGATTTGTTGGGTGGCTGGCCCGTCCACGACGGCTCGCACTTTTCCTAGTGAGCAATGTTTTCGCAACATGTCCGGCAACCCACTGGGCTCTAACTTCCAACCTGACCGAACGGTGCCCCCTCTACACGCAATCATTGGGGCAATTAGAATCTCTGGGGTATGCCAGGGTTGCGTCTGAGAAAAATATTCCTTCGCGTCGGTGATCAAACCGGGGCCTGTCACTTGGTATTTAAAATTTTCAAAAGAGATTCCTTGGATTTGGCGTACTTGCCAAGTCGGGGCTCCCGTGTTTAATGTCTCTATATCTGCTGCAAAAATAAATCCACAGCGATAAGATCGTTGTGCAAACGGGGCGTCTTGGCCAAGCCACCAAACTTTCGCTAAAAACTCATGTTCACCTGCAGCAAGCGTCATGCGATAAGAAGCAAAGCTCCAGTGTTCTTCGTCACCTCGATCGGGCCCCATGCTAACAAACTGACCCTCACAAAATAATTCATAGCGATGATCAGCACTGACATGAAATTCAATGGTTTGTTCTTGTTTTAAGACAAATCGGTTGCGAAATTCTAAAAAGGCTGTCTGCCCAATGGGGCAATTGGGAAGTCCAACCCAAGCAGCAGATTCGATGGCATAACGAGGCACAATATTGGCACTGGCCCTAGGATACACCACAGGAACGGACAGACGTTTCATGTTTTTCATAATCACAAATTATATCAATAAAAAACTATTTATCAGGTTACGTATTCTGGCTTTGTTACTTTAATCCATCAGGCCAAGACCCTCTATTGAGGTTTGTCATAATATGATTGCTAGTCCATTGAATCTTGTGGACTTTTATGTTTGTTTCTGTCTTCTTGTTTAGGAAAAATTGTAGCCGGATTTTTTTGACATTGTCCAATTGTAAATTGCCCTGTTCAGGGGTTAAGCTAGCCGGCGAGATCGCAATATTATTTGTGCCTTTTTTTAGTGAAACGTAACGTACACGGTAGTTTTTCCAGTTGGTAGCCATCGCCAAGATAAAATCCCATACGCATGGGCGTGTTGGATTCAACTTCAAAAGTTAAATTGTGCGAGAGCAGTGTATCTTCACTGAGGGCTATTTTTTTATCTAAGCTAATCCGATCCGATTTTGTGTCAGCGGGAGCAGTGAGTACCAAAATATGCTCGTCTTGCGCGTCACCAATTTTTTTAAATTGGATGCCAGTTTTTCCCGCATGCTGCGCGGGGATTGTTGGCTGCCAGTTTTTCTTGAAATCCTTGATGGAGGAGTAAGCGAAATCGTCTAGCACGATTGGCTGTGATGACGGGGATAGAGCAGTGACGGCAAGGCAAGCAATAGTCACACCCTCATAGTTATTAGAAATCAGCTTAATGCTGGCGATCGTGTTCTGGGGAAATGGATTCGTCCAGAGATAGGAGCATAGTTGAAAACGAATATTGTTTTTGTGGGTATCGACATAAACATTACGTCCCGCGACTGGCGATAAACGTGAATTCCAGTCGGTGATGTTCCAACGGTATTTCAACGGCACGTTCACCGTTTTCCCATTCGTGTAAAAAATTTGATAGTGACCAACCAATGGCCTCTTTAACGAACCAAATAGATAGTTTAGATTCGATGTGTTAAACGGGACTCCGCTTGCGTGAACAAAGGCAAGGTGTTTTACTTTGAGATTGACGTTAATGTCTAGGGCTTGCAGGGGGAAGCCATCACCTTCAAGACCACTAACCGTTAGCAGGCTTTGATCTTGATTGAGGTTGAATTTAATATCGCTGCTGGTGATGGTCGCCGGTAGTGGCGATAGGCTTCGTTCTAAAACACGCCCCGGCCAGTTGCCTGAAAGGTTGCCTACGCGATTGTTGCCTAGAAGGGCAAGGGGTTGCTGATCAAAATTGGTGAAGTCCTGCGGTGTCCCAATGCAGCGTGAACTAAATTCTGTAACGGGGTCGTAAGTCAGATCATCAGTTGCTGACAATTTAGCGGGATTCCAACTATACGCAGCAGTGAGGGTGGTAAGGGCAGCTGCGTCAGGTGAAAATAGGTGCTTCGCCCAGTTCCCCGCGAAATACCAGTAAGTTGCCAACATCCCTAAGGATTTAGGGTTGGCAGAACATTCTTCAGCCATCAATTGAATATTTTTAAAACGATTGAAGGAAGCACCTAAAACATCAAAATTTTTGTCAGTGAAATACTTGAGATGACCCTGTATTCTTTGGCGGTCTGTGGAGTAATCCCATACGTTGATAATAATATCTTTGGGTAAAGAATCTACAATTTTATGTCCCCGGGTCAGATCAGCTTGTACGTACTTGTTGGGGTATGGAAGTAGTTGGTCATGGTACATGATCATTCTTACGCCATGCTGTTTTAGGAAGTCATATGCATGAATAATTGCGCCCTTGAAAACCTCGGATGGTTCTTGCTTCTTACATGTGTCGCAGTGATGAAATGGGCCGTATGAAATTTCGTCCATCGACAGATGAATATATTTTGGATCAAAGATATCAATCGTTTCAGTTAAGACCGCGTCGATAAAATCGTTGGTTTTGGGGTTCGTTGGACACCAAGCTGTGTGCCATGTTTTATTTTTTGGATTTTCAAGTAGTTTGACATTGTCTGGGTTGTCAAGAATCCATGTGGTATGGCTTAGATACTGAAAATAAGGGACGATTTCCAGATGTAGACTGCGTGCGTATTGAGATAATTCTTTGAGCTGTGCTTTTGAAAAAGCCTTCTTTTGAGTCTTTGGAAACTTCACCGAATCGTACTTGACATTACTCGAAAACTCAAGAAATAACGTGTTGATTTTTAGCTCTGCCAGTGCGCTAAAAAGCGATTTGAGGTTGCCCATTGTATCTGGATTTGTCGCGTCACTTGCTCGCAAGTTTAGAAAAACCCCACGTATTTTCATAGCTGGTGCATCGTTAATTTTACCTTCAGAGAGAACTATTTTTCCCTCGACGGTTCTAAATAATTGAACCAGTGTATGAATGCCATGATTGATCCCCGCAGCAGTCCAGGCGGTAATGGTCACCTGGTTAGATTTTGCCGTAAGGGTGTATGCCTCGCCTTTAACAACATCACTTTGTTTGAGCAGAATTTTTAGCCCGTTTGATTGATCAACTTTAACACCTTTGCGGTTTAGTAATTCGGCGAGATAGGCAGCCTCTGGGGCGAAATTTTCTGTGACAATATTGACCTGTTGGCCTGAAATCATTTTTCCGGTAAACACTGCATGCTTGGGAGCGGGGAGTATAAATGGTGTACTGATGGAACTTTGAGGATTGTTGCTGACGGCAATTTTTGGCTGATTAGAATTGCTTTGGTCGTTAGCAAAAAGCAAGCTACTAAGGCAGAAACAGATCGCCATGGTTTTTAAAATTACAGTGTGATTCATTTGGATGATTATCCTTTAGTTTTTTTTTTACTATCTTTAAAAGGTGAAATTTTATGTGAAACCTTGGTGTTGGTTTTGACATTTAATTGCATTGAATAAGATTGTGTATGTACGGTAGACTTTACACTTGTTTGCAGCCGATTTTCTAACGCTTGTGTCATAGCGTCCGGCATGTGTTAACGACATAGCGGATGATGTTGAAACTGATACACGTGATTGCAAGGCAAGGCATATCAATCTTTATCGGGGGTGAATTTTCTGTTGATCTTTGTCCTGTATGGGCCTCCCCAGCCCCACTTCGTGGTCCCATAGTTAAACACAGCATCTTCGGTGAAAACGACATTGTGTTTCAGTGATTCGGCATGCCCATCTATGCCCAAATAACCACCGCCGCCTAGATGCCTTGCAGCGATCGATATGCCACTTGTTTGTGCTGGAAAAATCCTGGCCTGGCTGTTGCCGACATCTGAATTGTCGCCGAGTATAAAAGTGGAGTTAACGGGCACCTGATCTAGTTTAGTGCCCCAGCCATAGCCTTTACGTGTCTCAGGAGCCCACGACACGGTCTCCCATCCGAAATAATCCCAGTTCCATCCGTAACCAAAACTAGCCCATGTTGCACCTTCGTTTTGTCTACTGGGACATTGCGAGACGCCTGTCGTTCTGAAGGTAGCGATATCTGTCGCATTGAAATAGCGGGGGAGGTAATTGAGCCACCATCCCTTACCGTTCACAAAGGAGCCTAGGATCAAGGCGTTTGTGTTGTCTGAGGCATACATGTTAATGCCAAGCCCTAATTGTCTTTGATTACTTAGGCAGGAAATTCGTTGGCCGGAGGCTCTTGCACTTTTTAGTGCGGGAAGCAATATTGCAATCAAAAGACTGATAATTGAAATAACCACCAATAATTCAATGAGCGTAAAGCCGGTGTTTTTGATAGGTTTCATGGTTGCTCCTTTGGCTGTGTCTTGAAACTCGTTTATTTGTGATGAAAATGAATCTATTTAGGTATTACAACTGTGATTGACGAACCTTAATATTGACGATCTCATTATTGGCGTTACCAGTGAGAACAATTCGCTGAAGCATGTCGTTTGCTTTTTCAATCAATTGTGGAAAATCAAGAATCCAGTGCAACACGCCTGATTTATTGTATTGACGTGCTTGGGGACTGGCATTCGGGGTGAAGATGTCTACCAACTGTATATCGTTAAGTTGATCGTGTAGGCCAGTTTCTACAATGACGTGCTTGAGAAATTGATCTTGGGGGGAAAAGATAGTGTCGTAGCCACCTTTGGTAATTAGTTTTTCGACATCTTCTTTAAAGTGATTTACCGCTGAAAAATCATTGTTGTTGATTTGTTCGATAAATTTAGATAGCTCCAATTGAATAATGGTTAGATCATCACTGCGCCCTATGATCTTTGCTTGATCACGAAGTCCTTGCATTAAATTTTTGTATGGCGAGATTTTAAGATCGTCAATGATGCAAAGCATTCGCTTGCGGTTTTTAACTTCCAGCATTTCTCGGCAAATATCTTTGCCTGCTTCATAAGTATCGAAAATCACAGCAGGCAATTTGGCGTTGTCGAGTAACCTGTCAACGAGAACGATGGGGACTTTTTGAGACAGCTTTTCAAAAAAGGGGCCGTTGGGGTTGTTTTCGACCGGCCACAATAAAATGCCTTGTACGCCATTGTTGATAGCGTGCTCTGCGATTTCCCTTTCGAGTGCAACATCTAATTGTGATGAACGAAACACCATTAAATTACCCCGCGCACTGAAACCCTCCTCCGCATATTGGATGACCCGCTGTTCGAATGGGGTACTTGCTGGATAGGGCTGAATGAAAGCAAACAAAATAGCGGTCCGAGCTACGCGATTGTTTTCCTGAACCATGGTCCCTTTCCCGTGGTGAGATTGGACCAAACCATTTTCTTCAAGCTCACGCATCGCGCGGTAGATCACATTCGTACTAACACCAAAATCATCCCGAAGCTTACGCACCGAGGGCAACATACTGCCCGATTGGTAAATCCCTTGCTGCATCTTTTGTTTTAAATGCTGAGCAACCTGACGAGATAATGGAATTTTATTTCCAACATTAACCATACGAGATATTCCTGTTGCGAATCAACAGTAGAAATAGAACTGTAGAACACTATGGGATAACAGTAGAACACGCATCGTTCAAAGTCAAGGTGTAAATTTTAAAATTATGACTTATGGTTATGCATCTAGCTGCGAAGGGTGTTATGAGTTATTGAAAATAACATGGTCACTGCTCCAAATTCTGAAAATGGGGACATGTTCAAAATACAGCTTATTTGTTAACAGGTTACCTGTTTGGGTAACGGCGGGCCCCCTGTTTTGTAAGGTTATTTAGATAATATGTTTAAAGTACATATTTGATTTAAATAAAAAGGCGTGTTTAACAAATTTGAAAATTTTTACAAATTTCTTTGACTTAAGTAGCCAACTATGCCTACAATTGGCCAGCATGAAAATGGCAGACCTTATCAATTCTTTAGAGTACGAATTGGCTCAGCCGCCAGCCAAGGCTGGGCTCCGATTAGTCGGCGAGCATTTTTTGGCAGGTCTTTATGACATTAACCGCCGAAAAGCTAGGCGGGTGCTGGACGTGATGGTGGAGCGTGGTTATCTGGTGCGTCGTCATGGCAGTGGAACCTATCTCAGAAAAATTCCTGTGGTTGTTGACTTGCCAGAAAATTACATCGCGATAGAAGGTTCAATTTTTTCTCAGAATGAGTCTCAGAATAAAGTTGTTCGTTTGCAGCCTGTGCCCGGTCAACAGCAATTGACCCTTGGACTTTGGAGTGACCTGGATTGCGGTAGGGTTATGCAGCAATCGTTGTTGGGGGGGATTAAGCATCGTGTTGCAGAGTTAGGTCATCTGTTAGAAACCCATTCGTCTGTCCACGAGATTGGCATGCCGTTATCCAGTGATGAATTGGAAGTGCAACTGCGTGATAGCACTTGTGATGGTTATATGATTATCACACAATGGGCAGACCAGTTTCTTGAAGCAGTTAATCGTGTTTGGCCAAACCACAATCCGCCGATTGTTTATATTTGGCCAGGCAGTGTTCGTTCTTTATTTGAGCCGATGATTAAAACTGATACGCAGGATGCAGTGGAGCGTGGGGTCTTGCATTTAATTGAAGGTGGATTTACAAAAATTGGTCTCATTGATACAGCTGTTCAACTAAGTAATAAAAAGCATGACATAGGCTATCAAGTCACGATGGCTTGTGCGGGCTTACCTTGTTTTCCTTCTTTAAGGCTTCATGCAGATTACCTGACAAACCCTAATAATATCGATGCAATTAACCAATGGCTTGATCAAAATCCGGCCATAGAGGCAGTGTGTGTGATGTCTGAAAACTTATTGGAGCTGTTAGCGAAACAGTTCCAGTTACGAGGCAAAAAACTCGGTCACGACATCGGCGTGGTAAGCATCAGCAATCGCAACAGCAAGCTTCCTAAAGGAACCCAGTGGAGTTGCATGGAGTTTGAGCCGAGTGTCGTGGGTTCTATGGCTGTTAATAGTCTCGTGTCCACGATTGTAACTGCTGGGCATGCTTTACATTCATTCTCACATCAAGCTCACTGGCGACCGGGCCAAACACATTTACGTCAACAAATAATTACGAATGAAACCCAATCCAAACCGCTCGCTAAGCGAGTTATACCCACAGGAGCTTTAGTATGAAAAACGACAAAGCATTTACATTGATCGAACTTTTGGTTGTGATTAGTATTATCAGTATATTAATTTCAATTCTTCTTCCAGCCTTGAGTAGTGCAAGAAAATCAGCTCAAGCAATTTTGTGCGGTAGTAATACACGTCAAATTTTGATTGCTTGTGTGCTTTATGGTGAAGACTACAATGAGTTTTACCCGACTCAAAGGCATACGCATCAGGGTGCAGCTGGGACGGGGCCCAATCCAACTATTGGCTATTTTAATGCTTGGTTGTCTTCTGTGATGCTTTATACTGGGGAAACAACACTGGGTAATGCTCGGGCTGCTTGGATCAGTACTGCCATACCAGAACAAGTTGCCAAGAGTGTTTACGATTGTCCTACCAACCCACGGCTTTATACGACCTCTGCCATGCCGACAAACTATGTCTATAACGCAGAGTTGGGCTACGATTATGTTTCTCCCATCCCTGGTGTGGGGCCGCTTGGCAGAGCGACGCTTCTTCCTGATGCTGCTCGTATTGCAGTTATAGTGGATGCTGGAATCGGGTTCCCCTTGGCTGCTGGTACGTTGACAAATTGGTCTGTGGTGATGTCCAACAACTCGACCACACGAGGTTGGGCGGGTAAGTGGCATAACGGTGCTTACAATGTAGGCTTCCTTGATAGCCATGTTGAACGTGTGGAAATGCCCTC